>CAYORP010000087.1:0-2907 GCA_964406415.1 uncultured bacterium | reverse complement strand
TTTACCCTTTTTAACTGATTCTATAACTTCATCCTTCAGCATAAGATGTTTCAGATTACTTTCAGGGATGATGACGCCCTGTTCACCTGTGATGTTTTTTGCCTTGCAGGTATAATAAAATCCTTCTATTTTTTCATTTACACCCCCTATGGCCTGAACTTCACCTTTCTGGTTTACTGAACCTGTTACTGCTATACCCTGTTTTATGGGCAGTTCTGAAAGAGACGAGAGTAGAGCATATAGTTCAGTGGAAGAGGCACTATCCCCCTCAATCTCCTCGTATAATTGTTCAAAACAGATACTGGCGCTGAAAATAGCAGGTTTGTTGTCCCCATATTTTTCGCCTATATACCCTGTCAGAATTAAAAAACCCTTATTGTGGATGGCACCTGAAAGTTTTACCTCCCGGTCTATGTTTATCATACCTCCTCTTCCAGTGTAAACCCTTGCGGTTATCCTTGAAGGTTTACCGAAAGAATAATCACCGAGAGGAAGAACAGAAAGACCGTTTACCTGTCCGACTGTTTCACCCTCAGTGTCTACCATAATTGTGCCTTTCTTTATAAGCTCTTCAATCCTTTTTTCAATAAGGTTTGACCTGAATATTTTTTCTTCAAGTGCAATATCAATGTGTTTTCTATTAACGGTTTCAGAGTTCTCTGATATTGCCCAGAAATTGGCTTCCCTCACAATATCTGCTATTTCAATAAACCTTGTCGTAAGTTTATCCTGGTCGGAAACAATACGTGAACCGTATTCCACTATTCTGCAAACTGCCTCTTTGTCTAAGGGGTTCAGCCTCTCTTCTTTGCAGATTTTGCTTATAAAAGCGGCATAGTTTAAGAGGTTTTCTTTGTTTCTGTCCATAAGAGTACTGAAGTCTGCTTTCACCTTGAACAACTTTTTAAAATCTTCGTCATAGGCAAAAAGCAGATAATAAAAGATAGGGTTTCCTATAAGCAATATTTTCAAGTCAAGGGGTATGGGTTCCGGTCTGAGTGTTGGTGTGTTAATAAGCCTGAATTGTTCATTCAGGTCTTCCATGATAATTTCTTTGTTTTTTATTGCCCTTTTGAGAGTTTCCCACGAAAAGTAATTTTTAAATATATCAAGTGCCTGTAATATCAGGTATCCTCCATTGGCTTTATGCAATGCACCCGGTTTTATCATGGTGAAGTCAGTCATCATTGCTCCATACTGATGAGGTTTATACTCTATCCTGCCGCTGAGATTATAAGAGGTTGGATTGGTTTCTTTTATGACCGGTGCGCCCTGTGTCTTTGAATTGTCTATAAAAACATTAACCTGATACTTAAAGAGCGAAGATGTGCGTCCAGGAAGTTTTACACCGGGCAGTATTTCAACCTCCTTATTTTCTTTGAAGTCGTCTATGTTATCAATCATATCCTTTTCAACGTCTTCAAGGTATTTCAATACATCAGGAAAGTTTTTATATTTTTCCTCCATCTCTTCAATCCTTGGTCCTATGGTATATTTTGCCGCTTTCGTTTCAAGTTCAGACAATTTTTGTTGTGCTTCCTTTTCAAGTTTTCTTACCTCTGTTGAGACTATGTTTAATTTCTCATACAGGATTTCCTGTTTTCCCTGTATCTCTTTTTTAGCCTCTGTAGTTAATTTCTCCGTATCTTCCTCTTCAAGAGGTTTCCCTTCTATAGTGGGAAGGATGACTATTCCTGAAGGTGTTTTCTTTATCTGAAAGTTTGCTTTTTTTGCGGTGTTTTCCAGTTCTTCAAAGAGGCTATTACGTTTATTTTGAAACTCTTTTATTATCTGATTTTTGTGCTCTTCATATAATTTACTTTCCAGTTCCTTGGGAAGTTCTGTTTTTAATTCATTTGTGAGGGCATCCATATCCTTTCTGAAAATAATGGCCTTTCCTTTTGGCAGCCTGAAAGCGGTCGGGGTATCTGGATTTGAAAAATTATAGAGGTAGCACCAATCATCAGGTGCTGATTGTTTTTGGGCTGTCTTTTTTACTGCATGCTCAACAGATGTTGTTCTGCCGGTACCTGAAATACCGGTGACAAAAATATTGTAACCGTCACTTCTTATTTTTAACCCAAATTCAAGAGATTTTTTTGCCCGTTCCTGTCCTATCATCTCTTCAAGGGGGAAGACTTCCGCTGTCGTTTTAAATTTGAAGTTCTCACCTGTGCATTCTTTTTTCAACTTTGCCGGACCAATCTCATATTTTTTCATAGATATCATTCCTTTATCCCTTAGGTCAGAATCTCTGTTATTATTACCCTGCATTGAAAAATCTTTGAAAATTTGTATAATTATGTTATAGGGTTTGAGGGAAAAAGTCAAATCTACAGGATGGACATGGTAAAAAAAAATAGCATTTCTTCAGAGACGATAAAACGTATGATAATGTATTTAAGATACCTTGAGATGCAAAAAAACAAGAATGTTAAGATAATCTCTTCAAAAAATGTTACTTCTTACCTTAACGTGCCTCCTGAACAATTCAGAAAAGACCTTTCTTTTTTCGGAGGATTTGGTAAAAGAGGTGTCGGGTACAACGTTAACGAACTTGTACATATAATCAAGGAAATACTGGGACTTGATAAAAAAATCAAGGCGGTGTTAATAGGGACTGGCAGGCTGGGGACTGCTTTAATCCAGTATCCGGGTTTTGCGGATATTAATATAGATGTTATTGCTGCTTTTGATAACGACCCCTGTAAAATAGGGAAATCTTTGAAGGATACTAAGATTTATGATATCAAAGATATCAGAGATTTTGTTAAACAGAATGATGTGGAAGTCGTTCTTTTGTGTGTACCTGCTGAGGCGGCACAGTCAGTAGCAGATTGTCTTGTAAATTCAAAGATAAAAGGGATGCTTAATTTTGCTCCCGTCACTCTTATTCTACCTCCTGAT
>CAYORP010000086.1:0-22284 GCA_964406415.1 uncultured bacterium | reverse complement strand
CAAAGGGGAATGGAAGGGGGACTTGAGGAGGAAAAAGATATGGGAAATATTCAGCAAAAACCTATCAATACAAAGGTAGGGGTTAAACCTGTAGGTGTTAACTGGCATATCAGTCCATGGGAAGGTATAGTTATGAAAGCAATCAGCAAAGAGGAAGCCAAAAAAAGATTTGACAGGTTTGTAGAAAATTTAAAGAAGAGTATATCTGAAAAGGCAAAGGTCTTAAAGCCTGCATTTATAGAACGAGGGGAATGCATAAGCGAGAAAGAAGATGAAGAGATAAAAAGTGACCTGCAAAATGTGGATTTATTTGTACCATATAGTTCTGGCGGTTGGGGAGGTGACTACACCTATGTAGAATTAGGGCAAAGATATAAGAGACCAGTACTTACCAACATACTGTCCGCATCCAATCTAAGAAGTAGAAACTTGGAAGGATACGTAACATTGGATAACAATGAACTAAATGAACTTATCTCTTTACTGCAGGTGAGAAAATCTATCAGACAAACAAAAATGTTGATAGTCTCAGAAGGGTTATTACCGAGAGATGTACCTGATAATGCATGGGACCTGGAGGATGTTAAAGCAAGATTTGGAGTAGATTATCATTCCATTTCTCTCGTTGAATTTTTTAATGAAATGGACAGGGTTGTCCAGGATAAGGATGAGCAGAAAAAGGTAGAGGTTATATCTGATAAACTGATTAAAAACGCTCAGAAGGTTAACATAGATAAGAAGTATGTTATGAGGTCTGTCAGTTTTTATGTAACTGCCAAAAATCTAATGCAGACATATGGCTGTAATGCATTCACCATACCCTGTTGTGACACTATCCCTAACACAATGGCAACAGAGAGAAAGATTGTCCCTTGTTTAGCACATAGCCTTCTGAAAGATGAAGGGATTCCATCATCCTGTCAGTATGATGTAACTTCATTGCTGACTATGATGGTGTTAATGTACATCTCAAAGAAATCCACTCCTATGGGCAATCCTGAGATTGACCTAAATAAAAATACTATCAGACTATGGCATGATGTACCGGGGACAAAAATGCACGGTTTAAATAAGCCCGACCTTCCATATGAGTTAAGAAACTTTACTCCATCAGGATGGGGAACAAACCTGCGTTATGACTTTGCACGGGATACAGGAGAAAAGGTTACCCTTGCCCGATTTAATCCTTTGGTTACCAAAATTCTTGCAGCAAAAGGGGAGATAGCCGGGTGTGATAGATTCAACGATATCGGGTGTACTCTAACAGCAGTCATTAAGGTTTCAGATATAAGAAAACTAACCCATAAATTAGCTGATTTTGGTGCCCATCTGGTAATGGTGTATGGAGATTATTCTCAAGAGTTAAAAAGACTTGCTGATATTATGAAGTTTGAAGTTGAGGTTGTGAAATAACAAGACAGACCAAACAGAAGGTATTAGATATCAGTAGAGAGAATAATATTGTCTATAAGGTGAACAGAAGGAAGTTTAATAGCACCCAACACAAGGACTCTGTCTTTTATCTTTTTAACAGGTGTGAGATTTTCTATATCAACTATTTCAAGATACTGAAGTTCTACATCAGAATATCTTTTTATAACCTCATTTCCTTCTTTAACAAGGATATTTGAGTCTCTTATACCATTTAAAAACATCTCTTCTATCTTTTTTAACCCTTTATACAGACAGAGTGCCTTTTCCCTGTCTCTCTCCTTTATGTAGATATTTCTGGAACTTGCTGCAAGACCGTCTTTTTCCCTTATCGTGGGACAGCCGACTACTTCCACAGGTATATTAAGGTCTTTCACCATCTTTTTTATGACGACCAGTTGCTGTGCGTCCTTCCATCCGAAATACGCCCTGTCCGGCATAAGAATATTAAATAGTTTGCACACAATAGTACATACACCCTTGAAATGTGATGGTCTGAACCTGCCCTCAAGAACCTTAGAAAGTTTCTCTGGAACCACATAGGTCTCTACATCCTTATTATACATCTCCTCTACAGAAGGTGTGAAAACGAGGTCTACCCCTTCTTTTTCAAGAATTTTTAGGTCTCTCTGGATGTCCCTCGGATAGACATTATAATCTTCATTTGGAGTAAACTGTGTTGGGTTGACAAAGATACTCACTGCCGTAAATCCACAGGTAGAAACCGAGGTTCTGACAAGAGAAATATGTCCCTGATGCAAAAACCCCATTGTGGGAACAAGTCCTATAGTTTTACCCTTACTCCTTACGTCTCTTATTTCTTCGCGCGCCTCTGCTATCTTTATAACAACCTTCATTTTTTCAGTGTCCTGTATATACTATCTAAAGTCTGTCCTGTTACCGGGTCAACAAAACCCGGTGTTATCTCATAAAGCGGTTTAATCACGAAGTCTCTTTCTCTGTATCTGGGATGGGGAACGGTAAGTTTTACCGTCCTGATGATTTTCCTTCCGTAAAAGATTATGTCAAGGTCTATCTCTCTCTCATCACCTCTTCTGTGAGGACATTTTCTCCCAATATATCTTTCAGTCTCCTGCAGAAACTCAAAAAGTTTCAGAGGCGAAAGATGCGTTTTGCCTTCAATAACCCCGTTGAGAAAGAAACCGCCCTCAGACCCCTCTGCAGGCATGGTCTTGATAAAAGAGGAAATTCTCATTATCAGGATATTTTTTCCCACATATCTCAACGTTCTTATAACATTGTCCTGCCTGTTTCCCTTGTTGCTTCCAATGGCTATATAAACAGTTTCCAATTTAGGTAAGGAATTTTTCAATGAAATTTCTGCCGTTTTTGAAATATTTTCTCAACCCAAACACTGAAAAAGGCACTCCATTCAGCATCAAAAAAATACCCCGGCCGTTTTTTATTTCAACATTAGGAGAGAGAAAACCATCAAAGATGAAGACCACCCTGCATTTCCCCCCGTTATATTCCTCAAGAATGTCTTTCAGAATATCTCTGTCAAAAGATTCAAAATGTCTCAGCCATATAGCAGGTCCTTCTTTAGTGTCAATAGAAGCGTTAATCCAGATAAAAGAATTATCCTCAGTTTCGGAAAGACTTGAAATCCTCTCAAAGCCGAGCAGTTCTGCCGGAGGGATAGAACTGCCTGTGGCAGAGAAATAGAAGGCCCTTTTCCCTGTTTTTTTGCCAAAAGAAGGTACCTCTACATATCTTCCTGAACCCCACAACCATAGAAGATTAGCAGACGGTTCATTAAGGTCCTCTCTGACCTTGTTTATAGGGTGGGATGACAGAATGCCAGATGATGCATTTATCAGACGGTTTATATCCTCACATCCCCTTTCTTTATAAAGATGGGGTGTAAATCTTTCACCCTGCAGGTTATCGGGGAAGGAAACTTTTTCTCCTGGAAAACTTTTATTGAAAACGACTATTATTTCTCCCTCTCTATTATAAAACTTAAAGGTTTTCCCTCCGTCTGAAAGACTCTCAAGAAGACCGGCCTTTTCCTTTTCTGAAACCTTCACGTCGGCTTCCATCACCCTGCCGTTAACCTGCAACATAAATCTGGCGAGAAAATAAGTCTGGTATTTGTTTAAAGGTATTTTAAAACGGTGGGCACGTATAAATGATTCGCCCGGAAAATTTTCCTCTCCGTCAAACAGATTGTAATATGCCCTCTCAAGGGTCTGCCCGAGATAAACCTCACCCCACCTCCCTTTTTCTACGATTCTGTCAAAGTTCTCTTTTCTGGCATAATCCAACAGAGACCTGTTCCTGAACCTTCTTTTTAATAGTTCAACACAACTGTTTAAGGCAATGAGATAGTATTTCATTGCATCTCTTCAAAAAGTTTATCAAGATTTTTCAAAAGAAGTTTTGTGTCAAAAATCCTGTCCATTTCTTTTTCACTCAAGTAATCCTTGATAGCCGGGTCATCCTTCACTATCTGAACAAAGTCTTTTTTCTTCCGGATTGCCTCAAAAGCCTTCCTCTGTACCATCTCATACGCCTTTTCTCTGGGCAATCCCTTCATTGCGAGGGCATTAAGCAGTTTCTGCGAAAAGAAAACCCTGCCGGTCATGGCAATGTTTCTCTCAATATTGGCGTCAAAAACGTCAAGCCCCTTCAAAATCCTGTTCAAAAGCGTCAGTATGTAGTCAAGCAGCATAAGAGACTCAGGGAATATAATCCTTTCAGCAGAAGAGTGGCTTATATCCCTTTCATACCAAAGTCCGGTGTTTTCCATAGAAACATTTACGTTCTTTTTTATTACCCTTGCAAGACCGCATATCCTCTCACACAGTATGGGATTCCTTTTGTGAGGCATGGCAGAAGAGCCTTTCTGCCCCTTTCCGAAAGGTTCAGCCACCTCTCCAACTTCAGCCTGCTGCAAAAGTCTCATCTGCAGGGCAACTTTTTCGCAGGAAGATGCTATCACACCAAGGACCCCTACGAAATAGCAGTGCCTGTCCCTTGAAATAATCTGCGTGGAAAACCTCTCGTTCTGCAGGGAGAATTTCTTACATACGTATTTCTCCACCCGCGGGTCAATATTTGAAAAGGTTCCAACCGCTCCGGAAATCTTACCCACGCTTATTTCATCAACAGCGCTTTCAAGCCTTTTATAATTTCTCAAAAACTCGTAATACCAGCCGGCAAACCTGAACCCGAGTGTAACAGGCTCTGCATGAACACCATGGGTTCTGCCCATCATAACCTTATCCCTGAACCTGAGTGCATTCCCCCTCAGGGTTGCAATGAGTAACTTTATATCTTCCATAAGGATGTTACCGGACTCCCTCAACAACAGGGCAAGGGAAGTATCAATCACATCCGACGAGGTCATACCGTAATGTATGTATCTGCCTTCCTCGCCTACGGTACCGCTCACCTGCTCAACAAATGCGATAACGTCATGGTTGGTAACCTTCTCTATCTCCTGTATCCTCGCAACATCCACCTTTGCTTTTTTCTTTATCTTTTTTACTGCCTCAGCAGGGACAACCCCTATCTTGCTCCATCCTTCAAGGGCTGCTATCTCCACATCCAGCCACCTGCGGAACTTATTCTCATCGCTCCATATTGCCGCCATCTCCGGTCTTGTATATCTCGGTATCATCTCTCCCCCAAATATCAAACCTTAAATCTCCTCACACCATATACTTAATAACACATTTATCCCTTTTTTTCAATTTTATTAAGTAAATGGTTATAAAAATTATTACATTCTTATTTAACTGATTTTGGAGGATTGAAAATTTAATCAACACTTGATTGGCAGTTAATCTGAAATTGTGTTAAGATTTTTCTGCATTTTGAAAGTGAACGGGAGTTTTTTATGGATAAAATTTTCTGGATGCCTTTCAGGGAAGCGGAAAGATTTATGGTTAAGGTGTTTAAGGCACTCGGCGTACCGGAAGAAGATGCCGGAATATGCGCTGATGTTTTGATAACAGCAGACAGGCGTGGAATAGATTCACACGGAGTGGGAAGACTCAAGCCCATATACTACGACAGAATCAGGGACGGAATATTAAACCCCGTAACGAATATTGAAATTGTGAAGAAAGGACCGACAACTGCGGTTCTTGACGGACATGACGGCATGGGATTTGTCGTAGGGAAAAAGGCAATGCAGATGTGCCTGAATAAGGCAAAAAGATACGGAACCGGTATGGTGGTTGCAAGAAACTCCAGCCACTACGGTGCCGCATGCTATTATCCTTTAATGGCCGTTAACAATGACATGATAGGCATTACGGGTACCAATGCCAGACCTTCTGTAGCACCCACATTCGGGGTGGAAAACATGCTTGGAACAAATCCTCTGACCATCGGGGTCCCTTCCGACGAGCCATTCCCTTTTATGATAGACTGTGCAACCTCTATCACCCAGAGGGGGAAAATAGAGGCATATGCAAGACAGGGTAAGAAAATCCCGGATGGCTGGGTAATAGATGCAAAAGGTAAAACAAGAACAGATACCGAAGTTATTCTTAAGGACCTTGTCAAGGGGACAGCCGCACTACTACCTCTCGGAGGGCCCGGCGAAGAAACTGCGGGGTATAAGGGTTACGGATATTCCACAGTTGTTGAGATATTATCTGCGGCACTCGCCGGCGGAAAGTTTATGAAGGACCTCACAGGATACAGTGAAAAAGGGGAAAAGATTCCATACAGTCTCGGACACTTCTTCATAGCAATAAACATAGAATCTTTTATTGATATCAAGACCTTCAAAAAGATAACGGGAAATATCCTGAGAGGCCTGAGAGACTCCAAAAAGGCCCCGGGACATAACAGAATCTACACCGCAGGAGAAAAAGAATACGAGGCATGGAAAGAAAGGAAAAACAAAGGGGTCCCTTTAGGCAAAACCCTGAGGCAGCAGTTTATACAGATGAGAAATGAATTGAAACTAAATGTGAAGTTCAAGTTTGAATAGATTATCCCTGATTAAATCTTTTAACTATCTCGTCAGCGGTACTTTTGCCGTCACCTGAAAGTTCAAGCCAGATGCCGTCTTCTTTCCTGAACCATGTCAACTGTTTCTTTGCAAATCTTCTGGTTTTCTGCTTGATGTCAGATTTCAATTTCTCAATGCTGTATTTACCGTTCAGATATTCAAGTATCTCCACATAACCAATGGGTGCTTTCTGATGCAGGTATATGTCATAACCTTCCTTTTTCAATCTCTCAACCTCATCTATCCATCCGTCCTCAAACATCTTATCTACTCTATGCTCTATCCTTTCATACATCTCCTTCCTCTCCCTCGAAAGTATAAAATAGAGTCTTTCACTCTTTCCCAGTGCAGTCTCTGGCTTCTGTCTCTGCCAGTAACTCATTTGTTTACCTGTTATGTAATAGACCTCAAGAGCCCTTCGTATTCTTCTCCTGTCATTGGGATGGATTGCAGTCTTTAATAACGGGTCAGTTCTTTGCAGTTCTTCGTATAACTCTTCAGTAGTCTTTTTTTCAAGTTTCTGGCGTATCTCATCCTGCCTTTCTCTGTCTGCATCTGGAATTGTAAAGATACCCTTCATCAGACTCCTCAGATACAGACCACTTCCACCCACTGTGATGGGAATCCTGCCTCTTTCTCTTATCTCACATATCCTTTTATATGCCATACCTGCAAACCTGTAAACATCAAAATCATCCTTGAGAGAAAGAAAATCTATCAGGTGGTGAGGTATTTCTTTTCTCATCCAGAGTGGCACCTTATCAGTCCCTACATTTATCTCTCTGTAGAACTGCCTGCTGTCCGCAGAAATAATCTCTCCATTAATTTCTTTTGCAACGCTGTATGCAACAACAGACTTACCGAGCCCTGTAGGGCCTCCTATAACCAGCACTCTTTCTACAGTTTCTTTCTCTTCCATCTCTATTCTATGGTATCATATTTTAAGGGAAGGAGAAGAAATCTATGCAGAAAAAAAGATTTATAGGTCTGATGGAAAGATATGGACAGCAACATATAATAAATCACCTAAAAACACTGACCCCAGAAGAAGAAAAAGACTTTCTGAACAACGCAACTGAGCTGAACTTTGAACTTGTTTTCAGACTCTATGAAAAGATATCTTCCCAGAAAGAGGAGACTGTAGGATATAAAAAAATAGAACCACATGGAGTAATAGAGAATAATAACACAAGCAAAGAACAGAAAGACGAGATTCTACACTTGGGAGAAAAGGCAATCATAAATGGAGAGACTGCAGTACTTATTGTAGCGGGCGGTCAGGGAACAAGACTCGGATACCCGCACCCTAAAGGGATGTATCCTATTTCTCCGATTAAAGGCAAGTCACTCTTCCAGATTAACTCTGAAAAGGTGCTCGCTCTTTCTCAAAGATACAATATAAGAATTCCACTTCTCATAATGACCAATCTGGAGAACCGCAAAGAAATAGAAGAATTTTTTAAAGAAAACCGTTTCTTCGGTCTTAAAAAGGAAAATCTGTTTTTCTTCACGCAGGAGATGCTTCCCTCAATAACACCCGATAGGAAACTTGTGCTCAAAAACAGAACCTCTCTTCTGTCAAATCCTGACGGGCACGGTGGTTCACTGAAGGCAATATGGCGGTCAGGGTTGATAAAAAAACTTGAAGGCCTTGGTATAACGAAAATCTTCTACTGCCATATTGACAACCCTTTAATAAAGGTTGATGACCCTTTCTTTCTCGGCTGGCATATAAGAGAGAAATCTGATTTCTCGCTGAAGGTTGTGAGGAAAAAATACCCGGGTGAGAAAGTTGGGAACTTCGTAATGGCAGGTGGAAAGCCAAGGATGATAGAATACATAGAAATGCCTGAAAAATTAAGGGATATGAAGGATTCTAAAGGCAATCCTGTCTTCTGGGCAGGCAGTATAGGAATACACTTCATAAACACAGACTTCATAAAAAAAATAAACAGGAATGGTTTTGCCCTTCCGTACCACAGACAGGTTAAGAAAGCATCCGGGGGTAGATATATGGAATCTGAACAGGTATGGAAGTTTGAAACATTCGTCTTTGATGCACTGCCTCTGACAAAAAAGGTATGTTGTCTTGAAACAATCAGAGAAGAAGAATTTGCACCTCTAAAAAACAGTGAAGGAGAAAACTCCCCAGAAAAAGTGAAAAATGCAATGTTAAGATACTACAAAAAACAGTTGACTGACAAGGGTATAAAGGTTTCAGCAGGAGTAAAGATAGAAATTAGTCCTTTAGTCAACCTTGATAAGATAGAAATACCTTCTCCTATTACAAAAGATACCTATATAAATTGAAACCACATCACCAAGGTAGTATAATATTTCTGTTGGGGCAGTGGCTCAATGGGAGAGCGTCCGCTTCGCATGCGGAAGGTTGGCGGTTCAACTCCGCTCTGCTCCACTTACTAACTGACAGGACAGTTTCAATTGACAGGTTCATTGAGAGCCAACCTTCAAAGGGATGCAGGGAAAAACATTTTCCCGCGTATTTTGTTTCGGGGGGAGAACTATATCAGGAAGGGGGAAACTCCCCCTCCTGAAGAGCGAATGCGAGGGTTGGCGGTTCAACTCCGCTCTGCTCCACTTATCCCGAACTGTTAGTTAGGGATTTTTGATTTTTCAAAGGGTCAAATAGAATATGGGAAAGAGTATATTGTTGACAAATGACGATGGTATATATTCAGAAGGGCTGAAGGTAATGTGGGGATATCTTAAAAGATTAGGTAATATTTCTGTCGTGGTACCTGAAACAGAAAAAAGTGCGGTCGCACATGCTATTAACCTCTTTACTCCACTGAAGATACGAAACATAGAGATAGAGAAAGGGTGGAAGGCATATGTGGTTAACGGAACACCTGTTGACTGCGTTAAAATCGGTGTGAACTCCATTCTCAAAAAAAAACCGGATATACTTGTTTCGGGCATAAACCCCTGTTTCAATCTTGGCATGGACGTCTTATATTCAGGAACGGTTTCAGCCGCGGCAGAGGGTGCCATACTGGGCATTCCTTCAATTTCGATTTCCATCGGGGGATACCAGAATCTCCATTTCAATTCAGCCGCTGCCATAGCCGTTGAGGTGATAAAGAAAATTGATAAGAACCCTTTTCCCAAAGACACAATACTGAATTTGAATATCCCTAATCTGCCTGCAAATGAAATAAAAGGCGTAAGGCTCACATACCAGAGTGAGGCACGATTTAAGGAAGAGTATGAGGAAAGGAAAGACCCGAGAGGTGGTTCTTACTTCTGGTTGAAGGGAATCTTTCAGGAAGTTGACGGAGAAAAAGGAAGTGATGTTGAAACGGTAAAAAACGGCTACGTTTCCATAACCCCTCTGCATCTCAATCTTACAGACCGCAATTTTCTTTCCAGACTTAAAAAAGAGAAATTTGAAGAAATTCACTTTAAGTAGTACAATAATCATTTTAAGATAAAATTATTAACTTTACAGTTTGTCATTGCGAGGAATGTTGCAAATGACGAAGCAATCTCTATATAAGGTTGAGACTGCCACGCATAATACGCTCGCAGCGACAAAAGACCTCAGTTTCCCGGTAAGATACCAGGGACAAGCGGGATAAAGGAGCGTAAAAATGTCGTTTACTTACAAACCACACAACCTGAAGAATAAACGAAAGAAGGGTTTTCTCGCAAGAATGAGCACTAAAAATGGAAGAAAGGTAATAAATAACAGGAGAAAAAAAGGAAGAAAAAGACTTGCCTGCGAATGAAAAAAAAAGTACATCAATTGTTAAAAATAGGTAAAAAATACAATTCTTCCTTCTTCAGGATATATCTAAAACCTTCTGACATTTATAAGATTGGCTTTCTTGCTAACAGAAAAATCGGGAAATCCTCGGAAAGAAATCGGATTAAGCGTATTACAAGGGAATTCTGGAGAAAAAATTTCAAGAAAGGAGAATTTGTGTTTGTTTTAAAACCAGGTATAGAAAAAACTGGGATTAGTGAGATTATCAAAGAACTTGCAAAAACAGCAGATAAGGTCAAATGCGAAGATTTTTAATACTTGTAATTCGGTGTTATCAGGTCTGCATCTCACCATTTATAGGGAATAGATGCAGGTTTTACCCTACCTGTTCGGAGTTTATGATAGAAGCAATTGAAAGACTCGGACTGCAGGGTATCCCTGTAGGAATAAGGAGAATACTGAGGTGTCATCCCTTTAATCCGGGTGGATATGACCCACTTGAAAAATGGATAAAATGAAAGAAGAACTCAGACTGGTTATAGCCTTTGCGCTCGCCGTTATAATAATCCTGTTATTTGGAAGAACGCAGGTTCCCAAACGGCAGGAAACTCAAACTAAAGAGGAATCAACGATTACCGTACGGGAAGAACAAGAAACGCAGGAAAAACAACATCTGCCTTTTACCCCTGAACCGGAGGCACCCACCGCCAGTGAAGAAGTGACCTATGAAAACAAACAGTATGTAGTAAAGATAGATACCTTCGGAGGTGCCATTAAAGATATCGGACTCAAAAAGCACACAAGGAAGGGTGAAAATACGCTTACACTTTTTGAAGGTTCCAACCTGTTACTGAACTATTCTTCAGAAGACGAAGAGGTAAAATATTCTTCCGTCCAAAAAACAGATGGTGTTATAAATCTCAGGAGTCCGGGGAAAAAACTGCTTACTGAAAAAAGATTTGAGATACCTGAAGACTCATATACATTTATATCCGAGATACAAATCTATAATACAGATAAGAAAATGTATGACATTAAAGATTATGTGATAAGCGCCGGGGAAATAGACATTGCAAAGATGCAGGCAAAAAGCAAAACGGAAAAAGAATTTACACCTCCTGAAATAATGATACATACCAACGGTAGGATGGTGAAATACAATATATTCAGGGTTAAAGAAAATGCCACATATGAGAACACCAACTGGATTGCTTTAAAACAAGGGTACGGACTTTTATTCTTACGTCCTGAAAGAGCAACAAGAAGTTTTGTCACTATTGAAGGTACCCATCTGAAAACAGGCCTTTTATACAATAATATAAAAATTAAACCCTCTTCAAGTGAAAGCATCAGGATTTCTTTTTATGCAGGCCCTTCGGATTACTTCGTCGCAGGGAAAGAGATACCTGACAAGGAGGTGCTGGGAACAGGGTTTTTCGCGGCTATGGGTAGATTTCTTTTTACCGCACTTTCTTACATACACAAGGTTATCCCGAACTGGGGCTGGGCTATCGTCATTCTCACACTTGTAATAAAAATTGTGTTCTTCCCGTTAACCCAGAAAAGTTTAAGGTCAATGAAGGCGATGCAAAAATTGAGGCCGTACCTGCAGGACATCCAGAAGAAATATAAAGGTAATCCACAGCAGATGCAGAAAGAACTGATGAACCTGTATAAGGAGTACAAGATAAATCCGTTTGGAGGTTGCTTGCCCATGCTTATACAGTTTCCCATTTTCATAGGATTTTTCATCGCTTTAAGGAATTCAATCTTTTTAAGGGGTGCGCCTTTTATACTATGGATGAATGACCTGTCCCGTCCTGATACCATTATGCGGTTAGGTAATTTTAACATAAACCTTTTACCGATAATAATGGCCGCAACCTCTTTCTGGCAGCAGAAACTTACGCCTCAAGAACCATCTCAAAAAGCACTGACTTTTATGATGCCGCTTATGTTCCTCTTTCTCTTTTACAACTTTTCATCAGGACTTCTTTTGTACTGGACAACTATGAATATTGCAGGACTGGTAGAGCAGTATTTCATCCACAAGAAATGATACCGTGCTGTATTCATCCAGATAGTCTTTTGAATCTATATCTCTCCAGTTTTAAAAGAAGGTCTTCGGCTGCCTGCATCTCTGCATCTTTCTTTGTTACACCGCTACCTTTACCCACATATTTTCTGCCGGGGATTCTCGCCTTGAAAACATATTTCCGCTTATGAGGAGGGCCTTTTTCAGATACAAGTTCATAGGACGTATCTATGCCGAAGTATTTTTTTGACACCCCGGAAAGAATGTTCTTATGGTTTCTGATGGGTTCTATCTTTCTGTTCAGGATAGTCTTCCTTATAAAAACTTCAGCCTTTCTCCATCCGCTGTCAAGAAATATTGCACCTATAAGTCCTTCAATAAAGTTGTCCAGTCTGGGAATCTCACAATTTTTGTGCCTGATAAACCTGTCAATCTTCAAGGCAACCCCTGCATTATGTAAATACTTGCTGTTTACATAGGCAGACTTCAGGTCAGTAAGAAACGATTCTTCCTCAGACGGATATTCCCTGAAGAGGTATATTCCAACAACTGCGTCAAGAACAAGGTCGCCGAGAAATTCCAGTCTTTCATATGAACCTGCACTTTCATAAGAAGGATGGGTAAGGGCCTGTTTTAGAAACTTTTTGTTTTTAAAGTGATACCCTACAATAGATTCTATTTTTTCTATTTCTTTTGTCTGCATAGTATGACCCCCAAGAAGATTATGGAAAGGACAAAAAGAGGGATATCCCCTGTCCGTGTGTAGAAGGTTTTGCCTTTTATCACCGGGACATCGTGAAACAGTATCCCTTCAACAAACAACTCTTCCCCGTTTTTCTGTACAACACCTTCTATAGTCCCTTCAGGAGAAACTACTCCACTTATCCCTGTCAGTGAACCCTGAATAAAATACTTTCCGATTTCAGCCGCCCTGATAACGTTGTGGGCAAAGTGCTGGTGAGGACCGGCAGACCGGCCAAACCATGAGTCATTTGTAATAACAATAAATAGTTCTCCTCCCTCCTGTGCAAGGTTACGCACCATATGCGGAAAGATATTTTCAAAACATATAAGTGGTGCTATTTCCCATCCATTCTTAACCGTAAAAATTTTAAAATCTTTTCCGTGTTTCGTTGTCGGTATGTAGCCTGCTATCCTTTCAAAAATCTCTCTTATGATTCTGTAATCCCTGCCTATAATAAACTCACCATACGGAACAAGATGGTTTTTATTATATATCTGAATACTGTCCCCTTCAATTAAAAGAGATGAGTTGTAGATACCACTTTCTGCACTGGTAAACGTTCCCATAATGAGAGCAGTGTTATATTTTTCCGTAAGATATCTGAGACCTTCAGTTACATTTCTATACTTTTCAATATTGTCGGGGAAACTACCTTCTGGCCAGATAATTACATCGGGCTTCCTATCCTTAAGATTATCAACCGTAAGGGATTCAAGGGCATTCAATGCCGTATAGGGACTTTGTTCAACTGATGCTTCAACATTCGGCTGAACAATCATCACATTGAGGATACCCTCACTCCTCTTTTTTTTACAAAACAACTCTGAAGGTACCAGAAAGATAGCCGCAAAAATCATAACAGAAACCACCCATGAGACGATATACCTTTTCCTGAACGCATAGAAAACTGTCAGGTTGCCGAGTATAACAAGTAAAGAAATACCGTACATTCCAAATAATCCTGCAACCTTCAACATACGGAAATTTTGCCATTGGGAAAGCCCCAGTGACAGCCAGGGAAAACCTGTAAGAAGGTTGGAAACTATGACTTCCAGCAAAAACCAGATACAGGGGGCGATAAATATCCTGCCTTTTTCGGGAAGAGCAAAAACCAGATATAAAAAGATGCCCCAGTAAATGGAAAGGTAAAAAGGTAGTAAAAGATATACCGGACCTGCAACCTTATACAGCCAGAAAAGGGTAACGGAATGGAAGACAAAACCTCCTGTTATTCCAAACAGGAAATTTCTTGAGGAGTTTTCCTTTGCGGATAATAACAGTGGTATAAAGGCAAAAAAAACAACCTCCCGCCTGACAAAAGGTGGAAATGCAAAGTATAAAATAGTCCCGCTTAGAAGACTGAGAATGAATCGGAGAAAAAAACTTTTTCTTGCGTTTTTCAAACCTTCCTTATCCTGTTATTATCATCAAGTTCTACTATCTTCATCTCCCATTTTTGCTGGAGTTCTTTCTCCTCAACAAAAGAAACGCCAAGAATAATCACCTCATCGCCTTTTTCAAAATACCTTGCGGCAGGTCCATTCAGACAGATGGTGCCTGAATTGGGTTCCCCTGCTATGGTATATGTTGAAACCCTCGCTCCGTTACTCAGATTGAGTACGTACACCATTTCCCCCAGTAAAATCCCGGCTTCATCAAGTATATCTTTATCAACCGTTACACTCCCTTCATAATAAAGGTTTTTGTCGGTAACTCTGCCGCCTCTTATCTTGGACCTGCACATATTCCTGTACATTTTTGCCCTCCTCCTGCAATATACTTTTACCACTTTTATGCACTTCTGTCAATCTGCTCTTTTCATTTGACAAAAATGCGGTATGGGTATAAATTATTGGCACTGTTAAGGGGTAATTATGAAAGTAACTATACACCTTTTGCTCACGGTTGTTTTGCTGGTTTTCTCATCCTGCAGAAAAGCAGTAAAGGAAGAAATCCCCCTACCTTTGACGGAGGAGGAGATAAAAGAATCCATTGAATACGGAGCAAAAAATGCATCTCTTTCATTTACTGAATTTACTGCCGACTGGACGGTGGGTCTGGGATACGGAAAGGGTAAAGGCAATGCAACCTTAATAACCCCGTATCTGAGATTATCTCTTCTATCAAAACAGTTGTCTCCATCCGGGGAAAAACCCGATGCTCATATGATAGATATGGTTGTAAAAGAAGACATTGAATTCCTCAACTTTGAAGTAACACTTTACGGAAGCAGTCCAGAATTTGCCCGGAACGCTAAATTTTTACTCAAATACAAGTCAGAGCAGATTCATCCTTCATATTCCTTTATGCCCCCTTACAGCGAGATTGCCAGAGATTATACCCAGAGAGCAAAAGGCAGGGTCAAATTTAAAAAAGAAGGGATACCTGAAGATGCAACGGTTATACTCGTTGCTTCTTTTCAAGCAGATGAGGAAGCAGAGGAAACTTCCGTCTGTGAATTTGTATTTGACCTATCTGAATACAAATAATAACTGGAAAGGAATACTGCACTTCATTATTTAATCTGATGAAAAGAGTTTATCTTGATAGGAATGACTGCGCTACCCTTCAGAAAAAAATTCGGATTAAAGGCGATACATTTCATTATCTTAAAAAAGTTTTAAGGATGAGAGTTAGAGATATTTTTTCAGGATTTGACGGAACTGGCACAGAATATACAATCCAGATAGGTGCCATAGAAGATTCTTTCATTGAAGGGGAACTCCTTGAATCAAAGAAGAAGTTTGACGTTGAAACTCCCTTTAACCTTCAACTTTTCCAGAGTATTCCCAAAAACGGTAAAATGGATTCCATCATCAGGGAGACTTCACAACTTGGGGTTAGAAAGATAGTCCCGGTAATAAGTAAAAGGGTTACAGGAAGATTCCCTGCCGAAAGAATCTCCCACAAAATAGAGCGCTGGCAAAAGATAGCAGGAGAATCCTCCAGAATTGCAGGCAGACAACTTGTTACAGAAATATCAGAAGTTATGAAGTTTGAAGATGCAGTCAAATTACCTTCAGATTTATCTATCATCTTCTGGGAAGATGCCAAAACACCGTTGAAAGAAATAATACAGCGGATACCAGAAACCAAAACAGGCAATTTCATCAAGATATTCATAGGACCTGAAGGAGGATATACTGAAGAAGAGGTATCTCTGGCAGGGTCTTATGGAGCAAAAACTGCAAGTATCGGTAAAAGAATACTGAGAGTTGAAACAGCCTCAGTCATAGCAACTGCACTCACAATCTACGAACTTGAAAACCATTTATAGAAGGGTTATTAAAGAAAGAGACACCATCCTCAAAAAAAAGCCGGGCAGTATATTAGGCAGGTTAAAATCTAAGGTCATCTCAGAAATAATTGAGGTTTACGATGGTATTTGAGGGTCGCTCTTTTTTGTGGTACTATATAGAGTTATATGGAGAGAAAAATGGAAAAGGTAATTATATTTGATACCACGCTCAGGGATGGAGAGCAGTCACCCGGGGCAAGTTTAACAAGCGATGAGAAGATAAAGATTGCCGAGCAACTGGAACGGCTCGGGGTTGACATAATAGAAGCGGGCTTCCCCATCGCCTCGGAAGATGACGCGAAAGCAGTAAGTCTCATAGGCAAAAGAATCAAAAACTCCGTTGTCTGTGCCCTTGCAAGATGCAAGGATGAAGACATAGAGACTGCATTGAGGTCTCTTGAGACAGCCGCAAAACCGCGCCTGCATATATTTCTTGCCACATCAGAGATACACAGGAAATATAAACTGCACAAGGCAAAAGACGAGATAATAAAGATAGCTGTAGAGAAGGCATCTTTTGCCAAAAAACACATTGACAATGTGGAGTTTTCACCTGAGGATGCATCAAGAACAGAGCCTGATTTTCTTCTTGACGTTTTAAAAGCAGTTGTGGCAGAGGGGATAAAGACAGTAAACATACCTGACACTGTAGGTTACACCATACCTTCTGAATATGGCTCATTGATAAGATACCTCAGAGAAAATCTTCCGAAGGATGTGGTTATAAGTGTGCACTGTCACGATGACCTCGGACTGGCGGTGGCAAATTCACTTACTGCAGTAATAAACGGGGCAAGACAGGTTGAATGTACTATAAACGGGATAGGAGAAAGAGCAGGGAATGCCTCACTTGAAGAGATTGTTATGAATATGGCAGTGAGAAAAGACCTGTATAACATTGAAACCAACATCGTGACAAAAGAGATATACAGAACAAGCAGGATGGTCTCTTCGTTAACAGGTGTTCCTGTTCAGCCGAACAAAGCCATCATAGGAGAGAATGCCTTCCGTCATGAGGCAGGTATTCATCAGGACGGTATTTTAAAGAACCGTTCAACCTATGAGATTATGAACCCTGAGATGGTGGGTGTACCTAAGAGTGAACTGGTACTCGGTAAGCACTCAGGCAGGCATGCGTTAAAGTCAAGAATAGAAGACCTTGGATTTCAGTTGACTGATGAACAGATTGAAAAGGTATATGATAAGTTTAAAAGACTTGCCGATAAGAAAAAAGATATCACCGACATAGACCTGATAGTGCTTACGGAAGAGGAAGAGAGCAAAACAGAGGAACCGACCTATACCCTTGAATATTTCCATATAATATCAGGCTCCTCAACCATACCCAGTGCAACTGTTAGGATAAAAAAAGAAGATAAGATATATGAAGATGCTTCCAGAGGTGATGGCCCTGTTGATGCTCTTTACAAGGCTATAGACAGGGTAACGGGAATTTCCCCTATACTGAAGGAATATAAAATAACTGCAATAACCGGAGGGCAGGATGCACAGGGAGAGGTAAGTGTAACACTGGAGGCTGATGGACTTCAGGTTGTCGGGAAAGGAGTGAGCACTGATATCATAGAGGCAAGCGGCAAGGCATACATCAGTGCCATAAACAGGTACATTACAAGAAAAAAACTTGGCAAAGGAATAAAATGACGATAACAGAAAAAATTATAGCAAAACACTCAGGTAAGGAGTCTGTGGCACCTGGTGAATTCGTTGAAAGTTCTGTTGACCTTGTAATGGCAAATGATATAACAGGACCTCTTGCAATAGAGGAGTTTGAAAAGATAGGGGCAAAGAAGGTCTTTAACCCGGAGAAGATAGTTCTTGTGCCTGACCATTTTACTCCACCCAAGGATATACAGAGTGCCGAACTTGTGAAACGACTGAGAGGATTTGCAAGAGAGTATAAGGTACGGTTTTACGAGATAGGAAAGGTCGGGATTGAACATGCACTTCTACCCGAAGAAGGCCTTACACTCCCCGGCGACTTCATTATAGGAGCGGACAGTCACACCTGTACATATGGAGCGGTCGGAGCGTTTTCCACAGGGATGGGAAGCACTGACATTGCAGCGGCGATGATTACAGGGGAAACATGGATAAAGGTACCTTCCACAATCAGGTTTAACTATACAGGGAAACGCAACAAATACGTTGGAGGCAAAGACCTCATACTCTATACGATAGGTAAGATAGGAGTGGACGGTGCGTCCTATAAGTCAATGGAGTTTACCGGGGAAACCATACGAAACCTGCCTATGGATGACAGGTTTACCATATGTAATATGGCGATAGAGGCAGGAGCGAAAAACGGCATCATAGAACCGGATGAAATAACGCTTGAATATATAGAGAATGTTGCAGGTCATCGGATCTCCACTGGAGATATAAAAAGTGATGATGCCGCTGGATATGAAAAAACCATAGAGATTGACGTTGAGAAAATCCAGCCGCAGGTTGCAGCACCGCACCTGCCGTCCAACTCTAAAGATGTAACCGAGTACTCTGACGTGAAGATTGACCAGGTGGTTATCGGTTCCTGTACCAACGGAAGAATATCTGACCTCAGAAAAGCAGCGAGCATATTGAACGGACAGACCATACATCCAGAGGTAAGGTGCATAATAATTCCTGCCACGCAGAAGATTTACAGACAGGCACTTAACGAAGGTTTAACGGATGTCTTTCTATCTGCAAATTGCGTGGTAAGCCCGCCGACCTGCGGCCCCTGTCTGGGAGGACATATGGGGGTGCTGGGTAAAGGAGAGGTTGCCATCGCTACAACCAACAGGAACTTTATCGGAAGGATGGGGCATACTGAAAGTTACGTCTATCTTGCAAATCCAGAGGTGGCTGCCGCAAGCGCAATAAAAGGAAAAATCTGCCATCCTGATATGATATAACAGGAAGATTTTTTTACTGTCGTGTTAAGAAATAGATAGAAAAAGAAGAAATCCCCCTTAGTCCCCCTTTTCCAAAGGGGGAAAGAAGATTTTCTTATTTTGGCAAAGTAGGAAACATTAATTCCCCTACTTCAGTAAAGGATGGCCAGGGAGGATTTGAGGTGGTACAATGTTCTGGAGGAGAAATGGAGATAAAGGGTAGAGCATGGAAATTCGGGGCCCACGTAAACACAGATGATATTATAGCGGCAAGATACCTGAATACAACAGATGGGAAGGAACTTTCTGCGCATTGTATGGAAAGTATCAGACCGGACTTTGCAGGTATGGTAAAAGGCGGAGACATTATCGTTGCAGGCGAAAATTTCGGATGCGGTTCAAGCAGGGAACATGCCCCGATATCCATCAAGGGATGCGGCGTTTCTGCAGTGATTGCCCGAAGTTTCGCGCGGATATTTTTAAGGAATTCCATAAACATAGGGTTGCCTGTGATTGAACTCCCTGAGGCAGACGAGATAGACGAAGGTGATGAAGTTGAAGTAAATCTTGAAGATGGAACTGTAAAGAATACAACCAAAAGCAAGATATACAGATTTGAAAAATACCCTGAGTTTTTACAGGGAATTATAAAAACCGGAGGACTGATGAAATGGGTGCAGGGAAAACATATAAAATCGGAGTGATACCCGGAGATGGTATAGGTACTGAGATAATAAGGGAAGGAATGAAGGTTGTGAAGGCGGTATCAGACAGATGCGGATTTAAGATTGATACTGTTAATTATGACTTCGGCGGCGACAGATATCTTAAAACAGGAGAGACACTCCCGAATTCAGCGATAGAGGAATTCAGCAAACTTGATGCGATATATCTCGGGGCGGTTGGACATCCTGACGTTGCACCCGGGATACTTGAAAAAGGGATATTATTGAAAATACGGTTTGAACTTGACCAGTACATTAACCTGCGTCCGGTCAAACTCTATCCCGGGGTATGGCATCCATTAAAAGACAAGGGACCGGAGCATATTGACTACGTTGTAATCAGAGAGAATACCGAAGGTGCATACAGCGGCACAGGCGGTATAATCAAAAAGGGCACGAAGGATGAAATAGCCACACAACTGGACGTGAACACAAGAAAGGGCGTAGAAAGATGTATAAGATATGCATTCCAGTACACAAAAAAACGCAACAGAAAAAAAACTCTCATGGTTGTTGACAAGGCGAATGTCCTCACCTATGCAGGAGATTTATGGCGAAGGACGGCAAGGGAACTGAACAAAGAATTCACTGACATAAAACTTGACTTCGCCTTTGTAGATGCAACCTGTATGTGGATGGTGAAAAATCCTGAGTGGTTTGATGTACTCGTAACAAGCAATATGTTCGGGGATATCATCACAGACCTTGGGGCAATAACACAGGGTGGATTGGGAATAGCCGCCGGCGGGAACATCAATCCCGAAGGCGGCAGTATGTTTGAGCCCATACACGGCTCTGCTCCCAAATACACGGGCAAAAACGTTGCCTGTCCCCTTGCAACCATCTCTGCCGGGGGAATGATGCTTGAAACTCTCGGGGAAGGAGAAGCCGCCGCTGCAATAGAAAAATCTATCATAAAGGCAACCGGAGAAGGGTATATAAAGAGTCTTGAAGCAGGTAAGATGGGAATGGGAACAGATGATGTGGGTGACCTTCTTGCAAAATTTGCCACAGAAATATAAAATGACACCACTTAACAAAGCAGGTACAGGTAGATATAAGATTGTAACAATAAACGCTGTTGGTTTTGGTCTTAAGAGACGCCTGACAGCCCTCGGTATATTTGCCGGTGATGTGATAGAGGTAACAAAACCGGCTCCGGGTCCGGTTATATTTGAAAAAAGAGGTACCAGGATAGGAATAGGACAGGGTATGGCAATGCATATACTGGTTGAAAAAATCCAGGAAATTATCAAGAACTCTGCATAACTCTAAAAAAATCGTTATGAGCATTCCACATTGAAGGTGTTTTGAGACCAAACAACAACCCATAAAATTTATAATGGAGAGAAGGAATTACCACTAAGAATGGACGAAAAAGTTATAATAATTGCCGGTAACCCCAACACGGGGAAAACCACAATATTTAATGCCCTCACAGGACTGCGTCAGAAGACAGGAAACTGGCCCGGAGTAACCGTTGAGGTTAAAGAGGGTTATCTTATATACAAAAACACACGGTTCAAGATTATAGACCTGCCCGGCACTTATTCTCTCACTTCTTTTACGGAAGATGAAAAAATCGCAAGGGATATCCTCGTAAATCAGAAGGTTGACGCTGTTATAGTAATTGCAGATTCCTCAAATCTTGAAAGGAATCTTTATCTTGTATCGCTTCTTCTTGAACTGAAACAGAAGATAGTCGTGGATTTAAATATGTTTGACATTGCCGAAAAAAAAGGCATTATGATTGACACAGAGAAGTTTGAAAAAATACTGGGCTTTAGGTTCGTAAAGACTGTAGGAAATAAAAAAGCAGGGATAGACACACTAAAAAAGGTTGTATATGAAGCTGTCTACGGGGAAGAAAAAGGCGTGATGCCGAAAGTAAACTACGGCAGGGAGATGGAAGAAGCAATAGCGAGCATCAAAAGTAAGATTGAGGACATTGCACCCCCCTACCCTCCGCGGTTTTTCGCTGTGCGGCTTATTGAAAAGGATGCGGATTTTATAAATATAATACAGAACAAAGATGTTTATAAAGATATCAAAGAAGTTTTAAACGAATTAGATATTCGCTTCCCGAATATTGAAGATTATCTCATAGAAAAAAGATATGGATTTATACATGGTCTGGCCAAAGAGTGTGTATCAAGGAAAGATATAATTGAAGCAAAAATAGAATTCACAAACCGTCTTGATAGAATTTTCACACACAGTTTCTTCGGCATCATCATCTTTTTATTTTTCATCTGGCTCACCTTTAACATTGTTTTTAACTGGGGTGGGCCCTTTACGCAACTACTGGAAAATTTCTTCTCTTTCATTGCGTTAAACGCTGAGAAGACGCTTTCCTTTCTTCACTTTCCCCTGTGGTTTACTTCTCTGGTCAGTGACGGCATTATAAACGGGGTGGGTTCTATTATTGTCTTCCTG
>CAYORP010000085.1:0-25425 GCA_964406415.1 uncultured bacterium | reverse complement strand
CCCACTTCGGATATGTAAAAGAATACCTGAACAGGGCAGATATCCCATACAAAATTCAACCTAACCTTGTAAGAGGACTGGATTATTATACAAGGACCGTATTTGAGATGTACATTGGTGGTGAAGCAAATGCAGTGGCAGCAGGCGGCAGGTATGACTCTCTTGTAGGCGACCTCGGTGGACCAGATATCCCGGCCGTGGGATTTGCCATAGGTATGGAAAGGCTGATTTCCTTCCTGAAAGATGAAACAAAAAAAAATCCCTTATCCGTTTATTTTATATGTATCGGGAGGAAAGCAAAAATTAAAGGGGCCCAAATTGCAGATTCATTAAGAGAGAGCGGGATAACCACAGAAATTGACTATGAAGAACGCGGGTTAAAAGCACTGATGAAGGAGGCTGACCGGTCCAAAGCAAAGTGGTGTATAATACTGGGAGAACAGGAACTGGAGAAGAATGAAATTATAATAAAAAACATGCTAACCGGACAACAGGAAAATATTTCTTTTGATAATTATCTTGACAGGGTAAGAAAAATAATAACAGGAAAATCATAAACCCCTCACCGTTCGTCATTGCGACCACGAGCGAAGGTTGGTGTGAGGCAATCTCTGACGTCGCTTGTCATTGCGAACGAATGTGAAGCAATCTCTGACGTCGCTTGTCATTGCGAACGAATGTGAAGCAATCTCTATACTATGGTTGAGATTGCCACGGCAAAAGACGCCTCGCAATGACAAAGAGCGTCAGTTCGGGGTAAAGGAAATATCAATGTTGAGAAGTCATAACTGCGGAGAATTAACAGTCAAGAATCTTGGTGAAGAGGTAAAAATTTGTGGCTGGGTACATTCCATAAGGGACCATGGAGGGGTTACCTTCTTTGACGTAAGGGATAGATATGGCATCACACAGATAGTATGTTCACCTGACGATACGGATAAAAAAATCTTTGAAGAAATAAAGACACTCCGGAGCGAATGGGTTGTTATTGTGGAAGGTACGGTTTCAAAAAGACTTCCCGAGACGATAAATCCGAAAATACCAACGGGTGAAATAGAAATTCAGATAAAAAAATTCAAGGTACTGAACAGGTCTTTACCCCTTCCATTTGAAATATCCGACGAAGACAAAACGAACGAGATGCTAAAACTTAAATATAGGTACCTTGATATCCGCAGTCCCAGGCTGAATGGCAACCTTTATAAAAGAGCCTTGTTCTGTCATAAGATACGGGAGTTTTTAATCTCAGAAAAGTTCATTGACGTGGAAACTCCTGTTCTTACGAAAAGCACTCCTGAAGGAGCAAGGGACTTTATAGTCCCTTCAAGAATGAACCCCGGAAGGTTTTATGCGCTTCCACAGTCTCCCCAACTTTTTAAACAACTTCTCATGATAGGTGGGATTGACAGATACTTCCAGATTGCAAAGTGTTTCAGAGATGAGGACCTGCGAGCCGACAGACAGCCTGAGTTCACACAGGTAGACCTTGAAATGTCTTTTGTGGAAGAAGACGATGTCATATCTGTCACGGAGAGAATGCTTCAATATGCAATTAAAGAAACATTCGGAATAGATATAAATATTCCTTTCCCGAGAATATCCTACGACACAGCAATCTCAAAATATGGAACCGATACACCTGACATGCGTTTTCCTCTGGAATACTGTGATATTTCCGAGATTTTTAGAAAAACGGATATAAAGATTCTGAAGGATATCCTTGAAAAAAACGGGGTTATAAAAGGCTTTCGGGTAAGAGAAGGCGAGAAAATATCATTAAAAGCCATAGAAAACCTTGACAGAATGGTTAGAGAAGCAGGAGGCGGGGGTCTGGGATGGATTAGATTCAAGGTAGGTGAGATACAAGGTCCTTTCAAAAAATTTATAACACCCGAGGTTGCATCTGAGTTAAATCAGGGTGATGCTTCCGAAAACTCCATAGTTTTCTTCCTCGGTGGCAGTTTGAAACAGATAATTCCCAATCTTAACATGATAAAAAAAGATGTAATGGAAAAAATTTTCACCCCCAGGACAGGTGTCTTTTTATTCACATGGATAACAGATTTTCCCCTTTTTGAATATAATGAAGAAGAGAAACGCCTTCAAGCAGTACACCATCCTTTTACTTCACCAAAAGAACAGGACATCCCAAAATTTAAAACAGACCCTGCACATATGAAATCAAGGGCGTATGATATTGTTTTAAACGGCATTGAGATAGGAGGAGGTAGTATAAGAATAAACAATAGAGAGATTCAGGAGGATATTTTTAAAACCATAGGGCTCAACAGAGAGACATCAATCAAAAGATTCGGTTTTCTTCTTGAGGCACTTGAGTACGGAGCTCCGCCACACGGCGGGATTGCCCTCGGCCTGGACAGACTCATAATGCTTCTAACGGGAGAAGACAGCATAAGAGAAACAATTGCCTTCCCCAAAACGCAAAAAGGAATCTGCCCTCTAACAGATGCACCGGGTGAGGTTGAAGAACTCCTGTTAAAAGAAAACAGAATAAAAATTGACATCCAGAAACCTGAGTAATATAATATAACAGTACGTTTTGCAATACGAAATCCTGAAAAATAGGAGAGAAAAATGAAAAAAGAAATATGGGGAATTTTGGTGGTAGTAGTTTTTATGACAGGATGTGCGACGGTTCAAAAACAAAAAGAGCCTACAAAAAGTGAATTGGAAATTATTGATATTAAAATGAAACAGTTGCTTGCAATGTCAGAAACAAGTCTGGAGGTGAGTAAGAAAGCAGAGGAACTTGCGCAGGAATCACTTGAAACCAGTCGTAAAGCAGAACTTACAAGTCAGAAGTCACTGGAAGCCTCCAACAAGGCTACGGAAGCAGCCAATGAAGCAAGAAAATTTGCAGAACAGGAAGTAGAGAAAGCCATTAAGGCAACAAATGAAACAAGAAAGTTTGCCGAAGAGGAATCTCAAAAAGCAGTAGATGCATCAAACAGGGCATCAAAAACCGCAATGGATTATGCAGACAGGTCTGCAGAAAAATCTATCGCGGCAGCAAACGAAGCCATAAAAGCGGCAAATGCGTCAAGTGAAAAATCAATCGCTGTTGCAAACCAGACCATTGCCGAAATCAACCGTATGAGGGCCACAACAAAGATGCAGGAAGAACAGGAACCGATACTTATGGATGAACCTGTTGCTCCAGTTACAGTGGGTAAGCCCTATACTATAAAACGAGGAGATACACTCTGCGGCCTTGCATCCAGGTATTACAAGGATTCAGGGAAATGGAAATTAATATACAACGCAAATAAACAAATTATAAAAGACCCAGACCTCCTTATTCCCGGAACAAAGATAGTCATACCGTAAAATGTCCCTGATTAAAGAATTTTCTCTCTCCAATGAAGAAGCACAGATAATAGCAGGTGTGAATGATACAAATCTTGAATATATAGAACAGTTGTTAAAAGTTCAAATTTTTGCCAGAGGGAATATACTCAAGATAAAAGGTGAAGAAATTCCCGTTGAACAGACGGTAAAACTGCTAAAAAAAATAAGAGATTCTTTAAATCATAAAACGGGTTTATACAAAAGTGAAATCCTCAAATTCACACAACAGTTATTCTCTCCAAAACAGGAACCTCAGATGAATATGGAATCCATTCTGGTGGATTCTAAACGAAAAACCATTAACCCCAAAAGTCCAAATCAAAAAAAGTACATCCAGGCCATAAGGAATTACGACCTTGTAATGGGAATAGGGCCAGCAGGAACAGGCAAAACGTACTTAGCTGTTGCCTGTGGCATTGAGATGGTCAAACAGGGTAAATTTCAGAAAATAATACTTACAAGACCCGCCCTTGAGGCAGGCGAAAAACTCGGTTTTCTACCCGGTGACCTTGAAGAAAAAATAAAACCTTATCTTCAACCTATATATGACTCATTATATGACATAATGCGCTATGATGAAATTAAAAAATGGACGGAACGCAGAATCCTTGAGATTGTCCCGCTTGCATATATGAGAGGCAGGACTTTAAGTTCTGCATTCATTATACTTGATGAGGCACAGAATACCACCTTTGAACAGATGAAGATGTTTCTAACACGACTCGGACAGGATTCCAGAGCGGTGATAACGGGGGATATAACACAAATAGATATACCTCTTTCATCCGTAACATCGGGGCTGGTAGAAATACAAAATATTCTTTGCGGGATAAAAGGGATAAGGTTCATATATTTTTCAAACAGGGATGTGGTCAGACACTCTCTCGTAAAAAAAATAATAAATGCATATGAAAAGCACCATAAAAAAAAGAAAACCGAAACTTCAGATAAGGGATTCCCAGAGGAAAGTAAAGGTTGATATTGAAATACTGAAAAAGTATACTGAAAATTGTTCCTTGTTTTTTTGCAGCCCTCCCTTGGAAATAGGGATTATACTTGTAAGTAATCAAAAAATAAAAGATTTGAACAGACGTTTTCTCAATAAAAACAATTTTACTGATACAATGAGTTTTAAAATTTCGAGGGATTATGGAGAGGTTATAATATCTGTGGAAAAAGCAGCGGAAAACAGCCGGGTGTATGGATTGAACACGGAAGAGGAAATCCTGTATCTGATTGTACATGGATACTTACATCTCAAGGGGTACAAGGATTATACGGAAACGGAAAGGGCTAAAATGTTTGTAAAACAGGACGCGATTTTTGAAAAAATAATGGAAATGTCCAAAGGCATCTCAGTGTGAATACAGGAAAGAATAACAAAAAGCAGGATATTGTCACAAGTTTTAACTCTGCACTCTCGGGATTAATCTATATTATAAAAAAAGAAAGGAATTTCAAGATACACATTATTATTGCCTTTTTTGTCATAATTACAGGATTATTCTTAAAACTGCCACCATCTGAGTTCCTCTTACTGCTTATTGTTATTTCAATTGTATTTATAGCAGAACTCATCAATACGGTTGTGGAGATAGTTATTGATGTGTTTATAGAGGAATTTCATTTTGAAGCAAAAAAAGCCAAAGATATCTCAGCCGCTGCGGTTTTACTCTCTGCAATATTATCTGTAATAGTAGGATATCTCGTTTTCGTCAGGCACTTTCCTGCAGGGTGGAGAAATATATTCTACAATATAGCCAGTTCTCCCTGGTATATGAGTTTTGTAGCACTCATTCTTGTAGTATCACTTTCTCTATTTATGAAGTTCGTTATAGAAAAGAAGTACTCCATTTCAGGAGGGATGCCCAGTATTCACAGTGTTATTGCCTCCAGTATATGGACAGCAATATCAATCTTTACCTTCAATGAATTTCCGGTTATTTCGCTTCTCGTCTTCATCCTCGCCTTCTGGGTAGTACAAAGCAGAGTTTTAAGAGGAATTCACACTCTGGCAGAAGTCGTAATAGGAAGTATTATAGGGATATTTCTTACTACACTATTCTTTCAATTGCTATGGAGGTGGTAAATGAATGCCTTAAAAAAACATTTTTTCTCAGGTCTAATATTCATTGTGCCGGTATCACTTTCTATCTGGATATTATTCAAAATAATAAGTTTTTTTGACAATATCATCGGAGGGTTTTTAAAAAAATATCTCCCCAGTTTTTATACTCCGGGAATCGGATTTCTGTCTCTTCTTCTGATTATCCTTTTATTAGGGTTTCTGGCTGATAATTTCCTCGGTAAGAAACTGTTGAATTTGTTTGAAAATCTTTTTGAAAAAGTGCCCATAATCAATAGAATATATATTTTTATAAAAGGCATCAGCCAGAATTTGTTACACGGTAAAGCAACCGCGTTCAGGGAGTCGGTCAAGATAGAATTTTTCAGTGGAACATACACAATAGGTTTTATCACAGGAGAATCCCGTTTGAACAACAAAGAGGGGTTCGTAAGCGTATTTGTTCCAACCGTTCCAAACATCAGTACAGGATTCTACCTACTCGTTCCTGAAAATAAAATTGAAAAACTTAACCTGTCTGTAGAAGAAACCCTTAAGATGGTTATATCCATGGGAATATTTGAACCTAAAAATGGCTCCTCTGAAAACAGAAGCGATAGTACTGAAAAAAAGTGATTTCCGGGAAACAAGTGTCATACTTACTCTCTACACCAGACATCTTGGTAAAATCAAAGGGTTACTCAAAGGCGCACGTACGGAGAAAAGCAGAGTATCCCCGTTGACTTTCACAAAGGGAGCGCATATACTGGCCTTTTTTTACATCAAGAGATTTTCAGAACTTAATCTCGTAAGCAGTCCATTTTTAATAGACTATTTTGACATAAGGAAAAATGGAAATCTAAAAGCATGGTACCTGGCATTAAACCTTGTCAATCTTTTTACGCCTGAAAAGGAAAAGGATGAAAAAATCTTCACCCTTTTGGAAGAAACAGGCAGGGTGCTTGCCTCTATAAAAACGCCTGAAATTCTTTTTGTCATTTTTAAACTGAAACTTATAAAGATACTCGGTTACGGGATAGAACTTTCCAGGTGTGTTGTATGCGGCAGTGAAGAGGAAACAAACATCTTCAGTGGTAAACTGGGAGGGATTATCTGCCGTAAATGCCGACATAAAGACCCCTATGCTGTGAACATATCGTTTAAGGTGCTTAAGGTTATGAGACAACTGGACAGGATAAAGATTGAAAAAGCAGGTATAATAAAGAGTGTTCCCGGAGAAATACTGGTAAAAGTGAACTTTTACAGCAACATAACATTGAACTATCATACGGATATTGATAAAATATGGTGGGCTGATGAAAAAAATCTCTTATAAAAGGATAATTGAAGGTGTCTCCAGAATAGTCGTGGACACGGCGTACTATCTTCCGGAAGAGGTGAAAAGATATATCCGAAAAAGTTACAGGATTGAAACCGGTCTGAGCAAAAAATATCTCGGAATCATACTTGAAAACTTAACGATTTCAGAAAAAGAAAAAATACCAATATGTCAGGACACAGGGCTATCAGTATTTTTTGTTGAACAAGGCTGTGATGTAATAATAGACACAGGGAAGTATAAAAACCTTGAAGAAATTATCAATGAAGGCTTGAGAGAGGGAAGCAAAAAAGGGTTTTTGCGTAACTCGGTAACCTCTCCGATTGAAAGAAAAAACACCGGGACCAACACGCCAGGTGTAGTCCACATCCTTCCGGGAAAGAAAAACGAGTTTAAAATAAGTCTTCTTGCCAAAGGGTTCGGAGCGGAAAATACATCAAAGATAGCAATGTTGAATCCATCAGCAGGAATAGAAGGTATTGAAGGGTTTATTATTAATGCGGTTGAACAGGCAGGTTCTTTACCCTGCCCGCCTGTTTTTGTGGGTGTGGGGATAGGAGGCTCCTTTGAAAAAGCCGCAATTATGTCCAAGATGGCACTGTGCAAAATAGGGAAGAGGTCAGAAAACAGTAAATGGGAAAAAGAGATTTTGAAAAAACTCAACTCTCTTAAAATAGGGCCTGGAGGATTCGGAGGCAGAACGACCGCTCTTGACGTTCACATTGAAACCTTTCCAACCCATATTGCAGGACTTCCTGTTGCTGTAAATATTTCATGCTGGGCGCACAGGTTCGGGACCATTACACTATGACACACCTCCCCCTTTCCTCTCCCCACCGGGGAGAGGATTAAGGTGAGAGGGAAAAGGTAATATGAAAAGGATAAAATTCCCTCTGGCTGATGACAGACAGATTAAAGAGCTGAAGGCAGGAAATGAGATTGAGATTTACGGAACAATTTACGTGGCACGGGATACCGCACACAAAAAGATGGTTGAGTCACTCATGAAAAAACATTCCCTACCATTCCCCGTAAAAGGGAATCTTATCTACTATATGGGACCAACGCCGGCTCCCCCGGGTAAGATAATCGGTTCCTGCGGCCCCACAACAAGTTCAAGGATGGATAAAAATACCATACCACTTCTGAAAGCAGGACTGAAAGCAACTATGGGCAAAGGGAACAGAAGCAAAGATATAGAAGATGCCTGTAAAAAATACAATACTGTCTACCTCCTCACCTATGGCGGATGTGGTGCATACCTCAACAGATTTGTCAGGAAGGCAGAGTGTTTTGCATACTGTGAACTTGGACCCGAGGCTGTTTACAGACTTGAGGTTGAGGGATTTCCTGCGATAGTTGGTATTGATACTAACGGTAAAAATATTTATAATAGATAGTTTAAGCGCCCATAGTTCAATGGATAGAACGTCAGGTTGCGGACCTGAAAGTTGCCTGTTCAAATCGGGCTGGGCGCATACGGGGCGTGGCTCAGCCTGGTTTAGAGCGCTTGGTTCGGGACCAAGAGGTCGGCGGTTCAAATCCGCCCGCCCCGACTTGTAACCTCCTGTGCAGGCGGGTTTGAACATAGGTCAAGTCGAGGCACATCCTTCCCACAGATTAGCATTCTTTTTCAATCCTTCTGTTTTATCCAGTCAGGGGAGAGAAGAAAACGGCATATTAAGAATCAGAGAAGAGAGAAAGTTTATCATATAAGGCAGTACTCTTTCGTCTATTGAAAAATTGTTGTTGTGGTTTGCTCCATACTTATCTCCGATACCCAGAAATATATATGCAGATGGGACCTTTTGTGAAAAAAATGCAAAGTCCTCGCCACCCATAATAGGGTGAAAGTCTACAATATTTTTATCCGAAAATATACTTTTGGCAAGACGCTCAAGACCTTCAGAAAATTTCACGTCATTTATGCAAAGTGGAGAATAGGTATCATATTCCAGTTCTGCACTGCATCCAAAGCCGGCAGAAAGCATCTCAACCTTCTTCTTCATCTCTGTCTTTATCTTTTCCCTTGTTTCATCATCAAGGGTCCTCACTGTACCTGTCAGTTCAACCTCTTCAGGGATGATATTGAAAGCATCTCCACCTGAAATCTTACATACAGATATAACTGCAGGTTTTGAAGGACTGAGCCTTCTGCTGACTACAGTCTGTAAACCGGTGATAATAGCGGCAGAACATACGACCGGGTCATTCGTGGTCTCTGGAGAAGACCCATGACCGCCTTTTCCCTTAACCGTTATCCGGAAAAAATCCGTGTTGGCCATAACAGGTCCCTTACCAATCCATATCTTATAAAGCGGAAGAAAAGGGAAGACATGAAATCCAATAAGATTGTCCACATTATCCAAAACACCTTCTTTAATCATCAGTGAGGCTCCGCCTGGAGGTTTCTCTTCGCATGGCTGAAAGATAAACTTCAGGTTTACCCTGAGATGTTTTTCCAACCTTTTCAGTACCTTCGCTGTCCCGAGCAGAACTGCCGTATGGCCATCATGTCCGCAGGCATGCATAATCCCTTTGGTAGCTGAGGTAAAAGGAAGCCCTGTTTTTTCTTCCACAGGCAGGGCATCCATATCTGCTCTTAGTCCTATGGTTATATCTGCATCCCTGTTTATATATCCAACAACGCCTGTTTTAGCCTTCACATCAAAAGGGATGCCTGCCTTTTTTAAAACAGACTGGACTTTTGCAGAGGTTTTGTATTCCTCAAGACATAGTTCAGGATATTTGTGAAAGTACCTGCGTAAAGCGATAATCTCCTTTTCTATCTTTGATACTTCTCTTTTAACATCATGTAGAGTAGACATTTCCCTTTTCTCCTCACTGACCCTCCCTTGCTAAAGGAGGGGATTAGAATGTTTTTCCTTTAAACTGTACTTCTAAAACATCTGACTCTCCTGCCCCAAGAGCCATCTCAATAAATCTTTTTTTAATTACAGGTTTTACCCTTCCCGTAAGAGACTCTGCCCGCGAAATGGAGTTCTTAAGGTTGACACTCAATGCAACTTCACCTGAATGAAAATTGACAACCTGAAGATACCACTTTCTGTCTGCTCCTTTTACCATCATTGCCCTGACATCAAAGGCAGTTGTCATATCAGGCACGAAAGCACCTTTCTCCGCATGTTTTGCAGTGTCTTTAGCAGACTGTCCTGCTATTATTAAACAGCCTATATCCAGTAGTTTCGTATCAGGATTTACGGAGAATGTGCCTTTTTTGTATGGATAACATATCTCATCTGCCCGGAGCCCTGTTTCCAGAACTTTACTTTCATACTGGGATAGTCTTAACCCTGCCTGACGTAAATTAGGCTGATAAACAAAAAAGTTTTTAGAACCGTATACACCGACAATACCAAGAAAGTTGTCTATATTCATCCAGTTAGAATTTATTTTAACTGCCTTCTCTTTTCTCGCACCGCACCCTTTCAGTTCATACCTTCCTTCTTCAAAGTAGTATCTCCTGCGGCTATTATTAAAAATATCATTTGGGACGTTGTACATCAACCCTTTTATCTCTTGAATATACACGCGGTTGGAAGGTGAAATGCACCTCTGCATTACTATCACGGTGGCATCATCAGGTAAGGCAGTAAATACTATGTTATGTTTACCAAGTATTTCCACATTATTCTGCCCTTCCGCTATAAATCCTTCCGAACACAAGTCAGTCTGCCCTGTTGTAGTAAAACCTCCTTTGAAAACGTATTCTTTATGGTTTATAACCCTGTGGTAGTTTTGTCTGCCTAAACCTGTAAGTATTCCTGCACAGTTCCACCGCCATTCAGCCATGTCACTTCTGTCAGTGGGAAGACACAATCCCTGTGGCGGTTGGGCTGCCTTCCAGCAGAAGGAAGATATCCTGTTTTTACCTCTTATCATAAGAGCCCCATGATATCCATCATGCCAGGGTTGTTTCACATCTTTTATAAAGACCTTCCCCGCAGGTGAAGCCTTAAGAAGTCTCCGCCAGTATGCACCCATTGAAAGAGCCACCGCCCGGTCTGATTCAAGACGGGTGTAATACAGAGGGGAAAGGTTTAAAAGCCCTTTACAACGTCTGGATAGGAAAGAGCCATTGCCATTGGAAATTACCTCTTTATGGACCGTTTTCAGCCATCCTTTTTCAAGTTTTTCACAGTCCCTATCCCCATAAATGTCAGATATCATAAGCCATACAGGAATGACATAATCCTGACAGTAGCAGTAACGAATCCTGGTATCACCACCTATTCTGCACAACCTGCCGTCAGGAAAGGTACATAGTTTTACAAGTTCCCACAAGGATTTTACATGCCTGTATATAAACTCTGGAACAGGCAGACCTCTTAACCTGTATGAGAAATAAAGCATGGCAAGGTTTGAAAGACAGATTACCATATAACCGATATTAAGATAGCCGTGGTGGTTAAGGGCGAACGACTCAAAAAAATTGGGGCCTATATGCCACTGAGAAACAGGCTTACCATTAACAATCTCTTTAGAATATGCATCCGAAGATACCGAGATACCATTGAGAATAAAGGCAGTCCCTTTTTCTACATACTCTTTTACCCTTGCTTCATCAGGATACATCAATGCTGTCCTGAGGAGATGTGCCCCACACCAGATATTGCTTTCAGGGTCATTGTTTTCAACAATACCTGCCTGAATCTTTCCTTTTTCTTCCGGACGACTCCTGTAGTAACCGTCAAGAAGATAGTTGCTCTCAGAAATCATAACTTTTCTTAACAGATGCCTGTCATAATCGGTAAGATATTCTTTCACGGCATCAACCCCATGTGCCATACGTTCCAACCCCAGTGTGCTTATCCATGTATGTCCCCATTTTGTTCCATCAAGACATCTATAGTTTCCTTCAAGATGGGATTCAAGAGAAAACCTCAACATTTTCAAAGAATGTTCCAGTAACTTTCCAGAACCTATGGCTGAATTTTTCTTATGAGCAGCGTTAGGTGGGGAAGAAAGCACAGCGAACGCAGCAAATGCTTTTTGATTTGTTTGAACTCCCCAGTTGTTATATCCGGTACCGTAACACTCAAGGTCTGTTCTGTCAGGAGGAGTATAAATATACTTGATGGCAGAATCTACCCAACCATACAAAAGTTCTGAGTATTCAAGGAAAGGTACCATATGAACTTCTCTTGTCGGCATTATCCTATTTTTTCTATACCGCCCATATAATCTCTAAGAACCTCAGGGATAAGTATGGAACCATCTTGTTGTTGATAGTTTTCAAGAATGGATATTAGTGTTCTCGGCAGGGCAATTCCCGAACCGTTAAGGGTATGAACATAGTCCGTTTTGCCTTCCTTTTTATTCATATATCTTATCTTACCTCTTCTTGCCTGAAATGCCTCAAAATTAGAACAGGAAGAAACCTCAAGCCACTTTTTTATACCAGGCGCCCAGGCCTCAATATCATAACACTTGCTTGCTGCGAAACTCAGTTCACCGGTGCATAACTTTAAAATACGATAGGGCAGTTTAAGCGCCTGCAATACCTTTTCCGCCTCTTCCACCAGTGTTTCAAGTTCATTATAAGAGGTCTCAGGACGTACATATTTTACCAGTTCAACCTTGTCAAACTGGTGTAGACGTATCAGTCCTCTGGTCTCCTTTCCGTACGCTCCTGCTTCTTTTCTGAAACAGGGCGTATATGCGGCGTAGTACAAAGGCAGATTTTCTTCTGAGAGAACCTCGTCTCTGTGAAGATTTGTTACCGGAACCTCAGCAGTCGGTATAAGAAAATAATCGTCTTCATTCAGGTGATACATATCCTTCTCAAGTTTTGGAAGTTGACCTGTGGTAAGCATACTCTCCCTGTTGACCAGAGCCGGAACCCATACCTCTGTAAAACCGTTCTCCCTGTGTAGGTCAAGCATAAAGTTTATCAGTGCACGCACAAGAGCAGCCCCATATCCTCTGAAAACAGGGAAGAAACTGCCTGTGATTTTTGAACCTCTCGGGAAATCAAGGATGCCGAGTTTTTCACCGATATCCCAGTGAGGCATGACTTCAAATCCTTTGCTTTCTGGTATATCACCCCACTCTCTCACCACCACATTATATTCCGCCCCCTTCCCTTCGGGAACTGAAGGGTGCGGAATATTGGGTATTGAGTATATTATCTCTTCAAATTTCTTTTCTATCTCATTAAGTTCAGACTCGCTCTTTCTTATTTCTTCAGAATATTTTTTCGCCTGTTTTATCATATCCTGAATGGAACTTTCACCACTATTATCATCTTTTCTATCAGCAATCTTATTGTTTAAGGCCTTCTGCCAGTGTCTTCGGTCTTCAACAAAGGATATTGTTCTTCTTCTCCTGTTATCAAGTTCCTCAAGTTCCTGCCAATTTACTTTCTCACCCTTCAATTCTGAAGCCTTCTTTAACAGGTCTATATTCTCTCTTACATATTTAGCCGAGTACATTTTTCTTCCTTGTTTTATTCCTTTTCAATCCTGTATACATACTCCCCTTCCTTTATGTAACCATAATTCTCCCTCAGTATTTTTTCAGTATAATAAAGGTCTTCCTCAAGAGACTTGATTTTTTCAAGAAGTGCGTCGTTTTCCGCCTGAAGTTTTTCTATCTCTGCATTGTAGTACTTGAGTTTACGATAGTTGGTAATAAGACTGTTCAGTCTCGGTATGCTGATTAATATGAAAAATAGACAGATAAAAAGTATAAAATATTTCTTCCTATCTCTTCTTCTCATGTTTTAGATATTCACCATAATATTCGGCAGTATCACCGAGAGATTCCTCAATCCTTAATAACTGGTTGTATTTGCACAGACGTTCGGACCTGCTTAAAGAGCCGGTTTTAATCTGACCGGCGTTTACACCAACTGCAAGGTCAGATATGAAAGAATCTTCAGTCTCACCACTTCTGTGGGAGATAATTACTCCGTAGTTATTTCTCTGTGCCATCTCAACAGTCTCAAGAGTCTCACTCAAGGTACCTATCTGGTTTACCTTTACAAGAATGGCATTGGCCACATCTTTTTCTATCCCTTCTCTAAATATCTTCGGATTCGTCACAAATATATCGTCACCGACAATTTGAATTTTACCACCAAGTTTTTCAGTCATAATCTTCCAACCATTCCAGTCATTCTCCGCCAGCCCGTCTTCTATGGAGAATACAGGATGTTTTTTTATTATCTTCTCGTAATATCCTATAAGGTCGGACGAATCTACTTTTTCCCCTTCAAAAAGATACCTGCCTTTTTCGTACAGGGAGGAAGCTGCAATGTCAAGGGCTATAGAAACATCTTTCCCTGCTTTATATCCTGCCTTTTCAATTGCCTCTATTATCAATTCCATCGCTTCTTCATTCTTCTTCAGACTTGGAGCAAAACCTCCTTCGTCTCCTACAGAAGTTATATATCCCTTTTCTTTGAGGGTTTTTTTTAAAACCTGGAATACCTCCGCCACCATCCTGTAACCATCTTTAAAGGTTTTTGCACCGAGAGGTGCTATCATAAACTCCTGTATATCCAGGTTATTGTCGGCATGCATCCCCCCGTTTATAACGTTGCATAAGGGAACAGGCAAAAGATTGGCTTTAAGTCCCCCAAGGTAAAAATACAGTGGTATATCAAGGTCAGCAGCCGCGGCTCTGGCTATTGCAAGACTCACTCCCAGTATTGCATTGGCACCGAGTTTGGATTTATTCTCCGTACCGTCAAGTTCTATCAATAACCTGTCAATCTCTCTCTGCTCGTATACAATCATACCCTCTATTTCAGGAGATATAATTTCATTCACATTTTTAACGGCCTTTTCCACCCCTTTGCCCAGAAATCTTTTTCCGCCGTCACGCAGTTCCAGGGCTTCTCTTTCACCAGTTGAGGCACCGGAAGGCACTGCCGCCTTTCCTATTTCTCCACTCTCAAGGATAACCTCCACCTCAACCGTCGGTGTTCCTCTTGAATCCAGTATCTCTCTTGCATAAACATCAGATATCTCCATTGTAATCCTCCTTTATCCCGAACCGACGTCTTCTGTTTGTCTTGCGAGCGTTTTTTGCGCGGCAATCTCAACCTTATTCAGAGATTGCTTCGGCTTCGCCTCGCAATGACAAGTGGTGTGGGTTATGATTTATCTTCTAAATATCTTTTAAGATCTATCAGATTGTCAAATAACTTTATCCCCTCAATCTTTTTTAGGTCCTTTTTCAAAGAAGAACCTGTTGCGACTATGTAGGTATCTATCCCGGCATTCTTTCCAGCAAAATAGTCTATGTCCATATCCCCCACGTAAAAGATATCGTCTTTGCTTTGAATATTGAAAAAATTCATTATCCTGATGAGCATATCTGGATGTGGTTTGGGGTTTTCTACATCGTCTGCCGTAAATATTATATCAAAGTATTGTTTAATATTCAATTTACTCAATAAAGTATCAATGGAAAATTTTGCCCTGTTGGTCGCCACCCCCACCTTCAGGTTTTGTTTTCTTAGAAACGTTAAAAGTTCTTCACATCCGTCCAGCAATCTAACATTCCCATCAAGAAATTCTACATGATTTTCTCTGTAGAGGGATATGAGACGCGTAATATCATCTTTTTTAACAAACTTTCCGGCAAGATTCACATCCCCCCCTCCCACAGACCTCTTTACCACTTCATAGGAAACAGTGGAATAGCCGAGTTTTTTTAGAGAATAGTTAAATGTCTTTGCTACTGCTTCATATGCATCAAGCAGTGTTCCATCAAGGTCAAAAACCGCTATTTTTTTAGTCATTTTGGGTTATAAGATACACTAAACCCTCTGTAATGTCAAACGTCTAATATATAAAAGACAGTGACAAGCACAAAGTAAAAAACGAATCACTGTCCACTAACAATTGCTTTAAGAGGAGGTGATAAAAAATGAGAAAAACGGTACTGATGATAACAGGGCTGGTTATACTACTGGGGATAAGCGGAAATTTAATCGCTCAAGAGACGGGTGAACAAGTTCGTCCAAGAGAACGCCTGAGAGAAACACTGCAGATAAGACAACAGATGAGAAAGATAGAAAAGGAGGTAATAGATAATGATGCAGAACTGCAGGGCATAGTTAAACAGATCCAAGGATTAAGTAAACAGTTGAGAGAGCGGCTGGCGAATAAACTGGTGAATGATACGGAATACCAGGGACTTAAGAATCAACTTGGAACTATGAGTGAAGAATGGAAAAAGCGACCCAAAAGAGAACCATTAGTAGGTCCCCAATAATACCCTGGCGTAAAATAAATTGGTTATTCAACGGGAAATAACGGGATAGAAAACAGGAAAGAGGGGTTCCCTCTTTCCTGTTTTTTTTTATTGTTGTATCATATATATATGTTCACAGGAATGGATGTAATTATTTCTATTATTATTCTCAGTACAATGCTGTTGGGTTTCATAAGAGGATTTGTAGGTTGTACTGTTGACCTTTTGGGCATTGCAGGGGGAATATCACTTGCTTCTTTCGTTTATCGTGGCCCCGTAGCCCTGCTGTCAAAATTTGATATAAAGGGTGATGTTGTTGAACTGGTTTGTTTTCTTATCACATCTTTGCTATTAATTTTAACCATCATTCTTATCCTTGAGGTTTTAAGAAGAAGGGTAGGCATTAAACACATAGTTGACAGGCTGTTCGGTATCCTGCCGGGCATACTGGAAGGGTCTATACTTTCAAGTTTACTCTTCATCACTATGAGTCTTTCCTTCAATTCTGCTATGGAAATCCAGCAGAGCAGGTTAGCCGGATATATCACCAGATTTATCCCTCCTATTTATGAAAAAACAGACAGGATTGGAATCAACATCCCGAAAATGGTTTACATACCAAAGAAGTATACGGATGAATTTAACCCTGAAAATAAAGAGATACAATTCTTGAGAATCAATTTCTCACAATTTGAAGGGTTCACCTGCATGGAATGTGGAGATAAAGTAAGATTTGAAGGTTATTTCCTGCGCATAGGTGCAGCAATGGTTCCCAAGGTTGTATGTGAAAAGTGCGGCAGGATATCCTGCGGCTGCCAGACCTACGAAGGATTTCATAAGATATACGGGGTCTGCCCTGTAGAGGTAGCAAAACAGCAGAAAATCCGGTTTGATTGCGGCAGATGGCCTAACTATAAACTCATAACCCCTCGGGGACCCTGTCCGGTTGACGGGAATACACTAAAACTGTGGGAGTGGATACCCCCCACCCTTTACTGACCATTCCATTTATTGTACCCTGACCATGACTTTTTCAAGGACTTTTTTACAATAGGTGCATTCCCAGCAGTTTCTTTTACAACTGGAAGTCTTTTCAAACCAGTCTTCGGGAAATTTCTCGTTGTCTATGATGTAAGGCTGAAGAACAGGAGAAAAACCAGGCTCAAAAAGGTCAACAAGATTTCCACGGTAATGGCCGTTCACGTAAGCAGAGACCACACGCACAGGGTTGGCATGGGTGCGGGTAGCCAGTTTAACAGTCTGCACGATACCTTCATAATTATGGAGGTCCTCAGGCCGCACCCAACTGCCCTGCAGTATCGTATGCCAGTGTGACGCGTCCCGGTAATAGTTCCAGCAGAGTTGCGGTATCCAGTCTTTTATGTTTACGGTTTCCGCAATTTCTTTCTCGTGAGCTACCATATTGTCATGATAGGTCTGTGCAGGGCAAAAATTAAGGCAACCGCTATTGACAAGCAGGAAAATATCTTTGCCATTGTTTTTTGCCCATTTCTTAACAGTCTTTACATATTCAATATCCCTGTTATATTCTCGTTGAAGGTAGTAGCTGTCAAACAGGTTGCTGATGTATTCCATTGCTGTTATGTTACCTATTCGCATGTTAACGGAAGCACGTACGTCTATCTCGGGAAAATTTTCCTTTACAACATGCGCAACAGTCAGGGATGCGGTTGTAACAATGTCAATACATCCCACTATGTTTCTCAGGTGATCCAGCACAGAAACCACCTGATTTTGCAGGTACTCGCTTACTGCATATCTACCGTAACAGTTGGCATTCAGCAGAAGGTCAAGTTTTATCCCTTTTTCTTTTATCTGTCTCAGTTCTGACTCCATTCTCTGCTGTCCTTCCCAAAAAACGTAACCTCTTCTGCTTAAAATCGGTGCTCGTCCGGAAGGCATATCAGCCCATGGGAAATAAATCTCTGAGATATGTTCTCCAAACTCGTCTATTATATCCAGAACAGATACCTCATCCTTTTCTTCAGGCAGTTGATAACCTATGGCAAATTTCATTTTCTTATTATCCCTTCGTCAGACAGAATTCTTAAGTGCTATTATATCATCACAACAGGGCAATTCAAACTTTGCAGCGGATTTGGATAATCCTATGTTTGTCCCGATAAAAGGTGAGTGAAAAGTCTGTTGACCATAGACCGCCTTCTTTTTGACCTTATCCCTGCAATAAATCTTCTTGCACGGAATATGCTGAAATTTTCTGGTAGTTCTATTTCCGGAAGTGCACGAAAGAGACTAGATTTTGCGGGATGTAAATATAAAAAGTCAATAAGCGCTTTTTCCTGCGTTGCCATAAGCAACCCTTCTCCCGAGATTTTCTTATAACCGCAAAAGAATGAAGGCTGAACATGATGAATTGAAATATTTCCAAGTGGAGTATGAAGTATCCGTGTTCTTGCAGGTGAAACCACATATACAACCTGAGGTATCTGGGAAATAATTCCATGATGATAGAGTGCGCTCTGCAGTGAAACATAATTAGGAAAAGGTGCGGTAACACATCTTATCAAATCCCATAGCGTAACTTTTTCTTTTACTGCCCACAATCCCCTGTTTACGTGCAGGATATGCCCGGCATCCTCAAGCCTGCTTAGAATCTTACTGGCATTTACGTTTGTAATGCGGAGCAACTGAGCCGCGTCATCTGTCCGGAAAACCGGCTGTTTTAACTTGAGAATGGCAGAATAGGCATCTATCATCTTCATCTTATTTCTCCAGAGCCTCAATTACCTTCAGTCTCATCATATCCCATGTCTCTTCAGACTCGTATAGACCTCTGTCATCAGGATTAAGGTACGAAACAACCTGGCTTTTAAAGGCATTGTAATTAATTGAAAATATGTTGTTTTTTGCTTTTGAGAGAACATTTTTATCCATTTTCTCTAACGAAGATGCAACTGCTTCTCCTGACGTTGCCAGTAAAAAATACAGGTCAAAGATATCCCTTGCCTGCGGAACTCCCCTAAACGACATTGCATTTATTTTTTGTCTGAACGCCCCTTCTGCAGAGTAATGGTTTACAAGAACAGGAGGCAGTTCATATTTTTTAAGAAAAACGGAATCCACCGCCTCAAACCTGCTCTCTCCCTTTTTCCGCTGTCTTCTTGAAAACTCTATCCTTGTCGGAACCGGAGTCTGCCTCTGCAGTGAATTAAGACTCAGTTTCCACCTCTGAGTTGTTTCCATCTGTTTATGTTCGGTTACGTGCCCGATAGTTATATCCTTCACAAGAAGCATGTCTCTGAATGCCGCAGACCTTAACAATTTATTCACCTGTCCCCGGAATTCTTGAACAGGAATCCCCTGCAGGTCAAAATTAATATCCTCGGAATACCTGGGACTTTTGAAAAAGAAACGCAGGCTGCATCCCCCTTTAAGAATATAGTACTTGCGGTCTATCTTCCGGCTGATAAAAAGCAGGAACAGCAAATGAAAATATTCAACCGTCTGCTGTACGTTCATTTTGCGCACCTCCGACTATATATTACCTGTAATAGACGCATATGTCAAATACACGTATTATTTAATCACATAGCCGAGAATTGTTTTTTATCAAAGATATTGGCTAACGCATGACGGGGTTATTCTTGAGCAGATGGTTGAACGCTTCCATTACACCTTCGGCATAAGGCTTGGTGCCGACTATGCCTCCCGCGGTTCTAACATGCTGTTTCACTTCGTCGGTAGCGTTGGAGGGACAAACGGGATGTTTTGAGATGTCCGGCGCCATCATGGGTATGTCCGCGGTCTCGTCGCCTGCCACAACTATCTCTTCAGGAGATAGACCTGTTAACCTCATTATCTCCCTAAGAGGTTCTCCCTTGTTCAGGATTGAAGGATAAGCAACGAACCTGCCATTTCCTTTTCTTATAACAAGTTCTTCAGAATTTATGCCGGGAGTAAAATCATCAAACCTGCCCTTTGTATGAGTAGGGTATATAGGTAACACTTTGTCTCCCTTCATTTCGGACAAAAAATCCATTGGAGTTGCATATCCTAAAGATTGGTGTGGTCGCAATGACAAAAGATGGAAGAGTATTGCCCACTTTCAGTTTGTGCAGAGAATAAGGCGGCAAGGAAGGGGCAAATTGTGGGAGGCATATCCCGATGCCGATAATCGAGGTCAGAAGACCTCTCCCACAAAAAGAAAAAAATTATTCGTAGCGAAGTGCCTCTATGGGGTCAAGATACGCGGCCTTCCTTGCAGGATATATCCCAAATGTAATACCTATGGCTACGGATATTGAAAACGCAATGAGGATTGACCAGTAGGTGACTATGGTCACCATAGAAGCAAATTTCGTGACGAGAGAAGGAATCGTTATGCCGAGAAGTATTCCTATAAACCCGCCCACAGAGGAAAGAATGATAGCCTCGGTAAGGAACTGGTTTATTATGTCCCTTCTTTTTGCTCCGAGAGCCCTTCTGATACCTATCTCTCTTGTTCTTTCAGTAACGGTAGCAAGCATAATGTTCATAATACCTATACCTCCAACCACAAGCGAGATTGCAGCTATTGCACCGAGAACTATGTTAAAAATTCTCGTTGTATGTTCGGCCTGCTTGAGCAGTTGCAGAGGAACCAGTATCTCGTAGTCCTGCTGTTTGTGGCTGGATTTAATTGTATTTTCTACTATAGCGGCTGTGGTTATAATCTTTTCAGGAACGGCAACCTTAATTATCAGCCTGTGATATTCCACCCAACTTCTCTCTGTCCTCATACCTCTGCCTCCTTCACCCACACTATACTCGCCGTAGTATATTCTCTGTGTGGTGAGAGGCATATAGATATCAAAGTTTATATCTTCTGCCTCAAATCCGATTCCAGAGACTATTGCACGTTCGCCTGCAATTCCTATAACCGTGAAGTAGTTGGTCCCGATTCTCACGGTCTTACCAACGGCTTCTTCAAGTGGAAACAGTTGATTCTTGATTGACGAGCCGAGAACCACATAGGGTTTTCTCATCTCATAGTCTACATCACTGAAAAACCTACCCTCAATTATTTTTATATTCAGGATATCCGGATATTCAGGATAGGTTCCTACCAATCTGGCACTGGTACTTTTATCAAGGTACCATACATCCCTTTTGTCTTCCCATGTAGGTATAATCTTTTCAACGGAGGGTATAGTTTGTATCCTCTTCAAGTCAAGCGGGGTGATTCCATAGACACTGAGATATACCGTTTGCTGGGAGCCCGGAGCTACGACGGGCTCAACAGCCCGCACAATTATGTTATGGCTGCCAAGTTCCTTGATTTTTTCTCGTGCCTCAAAACTTGCTCCCTCACCAATGGCAAGCATGGCAATAACCGAGGCAACACCAAAAACAATACCGAGGACAGTTAGCAAGGAGCGCAGTTTATGAAGGTATATATCCTTCCATCCTGCTTTGACTATTCGTATGACGTGAAATACGTTGAATTTCATTGTTTTATCTCATAATAAAACCGTGCGATAGATCGCACCGCTACAATACACTGAACAGTAGTGAAAATGTAAAAATTCGGTGTAGCGATAGCATTCATATGAGATTGCCACACAAAAAACGCTCGCAATGACAAATGAAATGCGATAAATCGCACCGCTACATTTTACTGACAAGTTCTCCATCAAGTATCTTTATAACCACCTTGCCGTACCCAGCTATGTTGCTGTCGTGGGTTATGACAAAAAGAGTAGTACCCTCTTCCTCATTAAGTTTTTTGAGAAGTTCCATTATCTCTCTGCCTGTTCTGGTATCAAGGTTGCCGGTAGGTTCATCAGCAAGAACGAAGGTCGGGGTATTTATCAACGCCCTTGCTATTGCAACCCTCTGCTGTTGTCCCCCAGAAAGTTCAGTCGGTTTATGCATTACCCTGTCTTTAAGCCCCACGATTTCCGCCATCATCAGAGCCTTTTCCTTTATAGTTTTTTCATCAACCCCCTGGTAGAAAAGTGGTAAACCTATGTTTTCTATTACAGTCAGGTGCGGTATAAGATTGTATGACTGAAAAATGAATCCTATCTTCCGGCTCCTTATTTCAGATAGTTTTTCGTCATTAAGAGAAGACACTTCATCTCCTTCCATAAAATATTTTCCCGTTGTCGGCTTATCCAGACATCCCAGTATGTTCAGCATGGTGGTTTTACCGCTCCCTGAAGGACCCATCAGTGATATGTGTACACCCTGTTCTATGGTCAGTGAAATGCCCTTCAAAACAGGAATCTTGACATCACCCAGAACGTAGGTTTTCGTTATATTATCAAGTTTAATTATATCTTTCGTCATTTTTACTCAGTCTCGGCTGGCTTTCTTCCCGGTGCGACCCGGCTTCTGTCTCCTGCTGGCCGTCGTTTCTCGGTAACCCCATCAGAATCACGTGTGCCCTGTACACTTCCGTCTATAACCTTTTGAGATTTCTGCTTATCATCTGACTGGACATTTTCCACACCAGACTGTGAAGGCATTTCTGTTTCTGGTATCTGTTCCTGCCTGAATTTTCCAGTCTCTTCAAGTTCAGTCTTCTTGACAGCTGACGTAATAGCAACTCCTGGCCTGATAACAACCTTCTCACCTTCTTCCAGACCTTTTTTTATCTCAACCATCGTTTCACTGCTGTCGCCAAGTTCTACCCTCCGGTCAGTGAGAACTCCGTCTTTTAAAATGGCACAGTATGACTGCCCGCTCTTAAAAAATACAGCATTCACTGGAACCGTCAGAACATCCTTCAACTCTCTTATAAGTATCTCAACCTGGGCTGTCATACCGGGCTTAAGAAAGTCTTTACTCTCATCAAGACTTATCTGGGTAACATAGACGTTCACATCAGGATTGAGAAATTTCAAGGTGGAGTCGGGCATAAGCGCAATTTTTTTCACCCTGCCCGTAAGTGAGATATCGGGAAAAGCATCTATCCTTACGTTGGCAGTAAGTCCCTGTTTTACCCTTTTCACGGCAGACTCGTGCACTTTTATCTCAACGCCCATACTTCTGAAATCCGGCAGGTTGAAAATTTCCTGCCTCTGTCTTATTGTCGTACCGGGTTGTATCGGAGACTGACTCGCCCACGGACGGTTGCTTGTGGCATAGGTAACAAAACCCTGTCTGGTAGCCCTTATGGTACATGCCTCTATCTGTTCCTCAACATCCCTCAGGTTGTTCCTGTTAAGAATGTATGTTGATTTTTTGCTGCGCAGGTTTGCCTCGGACTGAATCATCTTGGCCCTGGTGGTTCCTATTACGCGTTCAAGTTGCAGTTTAGCCTCCTCGTAATCCGAGAGCAGTTGCTCCACCTGTTTGGTAAAATCATACTTGAGAAACAACTCATACTCAAGTTTCGCCTTTTCCAGCGAGACCTCCTTTTGCTGCAGGGCGAGACGGTCGGCCTCAAGTTCAATCTTTGTCACGTAACCCTTCTCGGACAGTTTCTCGCTCCATTCTACCTTATCTCTTGCCCTGGCGACCTCTTCCTTTGCCAGGTCTATTGAACTTTCAAGTGTCCTTTTCTTGTTGAGTGCTTCTCCTCCGAGATTATCACTCCTGAGCAAAACCGCAAAATGGATTTCTTCATTCTTACCTATGATGCTTTCGGCAAGTTTATCACCCAGATATTTGTTCAGGTCCATCTCGGCAAATTTCACCTTGAGTTCCGCCTGGGTTATGTCGCTTTCATTCTGTTTTTTCAATATCTCAAGGTTCTGCTCTCCCTCGGTATAGGAGGCCAGGCTGTTTTCCACGTTGAGTTTTAACTGTTCTCTTCTGTCCTCAAGGTCCTGAGAATCAAGTTTAATAAGAATCTTCCCTTTTTCAACGTCTTCCTCAGTTATCTGTATACCCTCATCCACCACCTCAAGGATGTTTCTGCTGCCGGGCACCTCGTTGACAATCTTTTGCGACTCCAGTGCAACAAGATTTCCTCCTTCCACAACAGTAATCAGAAGATTTTGCCTCTGAACATTATGCAGAACAAGTTCGCTGTGCCTTCTTCTATGACTGTTAATCCTGTTCATCAGGAAAATTCCGGCAAGCAATATAATAATCAGGTAGAATATCTTATTCTTCAACAGTTTTTTTAGTAATTTTTTCATACAGGTTACCCTCCCATATACCTTCATCATCCACCTGCAGATAACCGGCGGAATAAAGAAATCTTAAATAAGCGGTGATATAGTTCACGACGGCAGAAGCAAGGTCGTTCTTGGCACTCAAATAAGATTCCTCTGCCTCCAGCACGTCCCTCGTAGTAGCTCTACCTGCCTGAAGAAGAAGGTCAGTACTTTCTATTCTTCTCTCCGCAAGAAGCAGGCTGTTTTTCTGTATGAGATAACTCTGGTAGTATTCTTCCATATTTCTGTACTGCTGGTAGACCTCAAGTATCACGGTGTCTCTCTTGTTCTCAAAATTACGCTGCTGCCTGTTCAGGTCTATAAGGGCACTCCTGTATCTGTTCCTGTCAGGAAGTCTATCCAGAGGAAGGTCAAATTCAATCCCTGCCCCATAGGAGAAATCTGTAAAATCAAAGGTGGGATGTGGCTTGCTTTCAGTGCTACCCGTTGAATAAACCACAAGGTCCACCTCAGGCTTGAGATTATCAAGGGCAATGGTTATTTCCCGCTTCGCATCTTCAACCCTGTCATAGTCAGTGAGAAGGTCCATACGCCTTCTCAGTGCGTTTCTAATTGATTCTCTTAAGTCAAACTCAGGTATGGTGACACCAGCTTCAACAAGACGTTTCAGAAGTTCCTCGTCCAGAATAAGCACTGATTCGGTCGGTAAACCCAGGTGTATCTTTAAACTATCCATCTGGTAACTGTATGAATTTCTGGCGTTCACCCACCTCTGGTAAGCAGCATATTCGTTTTGCCTTGCCTGGTCCACCTGTAAAGCGGGAAGCCTGCCAGCATTGGCAAGCATCTCTATCCTCTCCCTCGTTGACTTAAGACTTATATAATTGTTATAGAAATTTTCAATTCTGCTTTTGCTCAGAATGACTTCCAGAAATTGTTCGGTCGTGTCAATGGAGAAACCCTTGCGGTACCTCATAAACGACCTTATTTCGTATACAGCATTTCTTTCAGATTGTATCAGGTCCTCCTGTGCAATTTTTCGTCCGGCCCCCCTTAACAAGGGCTGCAAAATATTCATAGAAATAATAGTCTGAATGTCGGTGTCTTTGTCACCTGTAAGATAACTTATGAAATCCTTGGTTATATCAAAGGTGAGCTGGGTCCCCATTGCAAGCCACCTCAGAATGCCGAAACTGAGCGTTCCCGAAACACTCTCATCATCCCCCTTATTCCAGTACAGGTTCCCTCCAAGGCTGTATCTGTTCCCATAAAGGTAACGCTGGTATGTCAGGTCAAGAATGTTCAGGTAGACATCCTCCTCCATTGACTTGTAG
>CAYORP010000084.1:0-5725 GCA_964406415.1 uncultured bacterium | reverse complement strand
GAAGACCTCGCCTTTCCTGTCACCAAGTATTATTGGTGTTTCCTGGGAAAAACAGACTATGGACATAACAACTATAAAAATAACGGATAATAGTTTTGTTGTTTTCATATTCACCCCCACCCCTCACCTTGAATTCCTCTCCCCTGGGGGAGAGGGTTAAGTGTGAGAAGATTCCCATCTGACGCGGTAAAGAGCTATTCCTTCACCCTTACCTCTTATGTTAAACGTCCCCGCATGTTCACAAAGTATTCCCTCTTTTTCTATCATCTTATAGGTCTCATAACCCACAAGTATCTCATCCCCGGCAGTAAGTCCTTCAATCCTTGCGGCGACATTGACCGCATCACCGATGGCTGTATATTCCGTCCTCTTTGCAGTACCTATGTTTCCTATAATTACATCTCCGGTGTTTATCCCTATGCCTATCTTAACTTCTTTACTGAGATTCTTCATTTTATGCATCATTTCCTTTGCTGATAAAACAGCATTGAGTGCATGTTTGGGGTCGTCAATAGGAGCCCCGTATATTGCCATCACCTCATCGCCTATGAATTTATCCAGTGTACCACCGAACCTGAAGACCGCATCAGTCATAATGCTTAATATACGGTTCAGAAAAGCAAAGGTTTCCTCCGGAGTATGTCTGTCTGCAAAGGAGGTAAATCCCCTGATGTCCGCGAAAAGAACAGTCAGAGTCTTTTGCTCACCCTCAACCAGAAGCTCCCCGCCTGAACTGAGAAGTTTCTCCATAACCGTGGACGATACATATCTGCCAAACAGGTTCCTTACCTTAAGTCCCTCTTTTTTCTCCGTTATGAACTCTACCAGTATGAGAACCCCGTAGGCAAAAACAATGCTCATCACTACGGGAAGAACATCTATCCAGAGAAGGTGAAATGAGAACAGAACAAATGCGAGGGCAATAAAGAGCGCTGCAAGAAAAATGACAAAAGCAATGCCTGCCAGAGGTGTAAAAGAGACTGCCGCCAGGCCTGCCGTAAATGAGAAGAAAAACGACATAAGGATGTTCTGCGGGCTGCCTGCCTTTCTTATAAACTCCCCATTTAAAAAATTCTCCAGAAAACTTGCATGTACCCCCACTAAAGGATAGTTGGGAACCCCTGAGACAGCGGCCTTGTCGGAAACGCCCGTTGCAGTTAAACCAACAAGCACAACCTTGTCTTCAAAGGCATCCGGAGGAATAATAGTCTTCTCGCCCCTGCTCAGGTCAAGATAAGACTGGAAGACCTGAACAAACGAATAGTTTGGAAATCGTGTCAGGTCTGCATAAATATTAATGTAGGTGGAATAATCCCCGGCAAGGGGAATCTTCCTTATTGAACCCCGGGTGCTGAACTCTACCGAACCTTCTTGCATGCTCTCCATAGTTCCACCAAGAACGTCTTCTATTATAGAGACACAGAGAGAATTACTCATCTCCTCATTGTGCTCTATGAAAAGTGGATACTTCCTTATTATCCCATCGCTGTCAGGGATAATATTTATAAAACCCGTTGAAAGCAGGTTATCTCTGAAAACCTTAAGCGGTCTTATGATTTTATCAGAATAAAAAACCCTCTTTTTTTTCTCAGGATGGTCAAAATAAAATGGGAGTATTACATTGCCTGCATTTTTTATGGCGGAGGCAAATTCTCTGTCTGCCTCCCCGGAACTGTCAATAAAGAGTATGTCAAAAACAACTGCCCGCGCTCCCATATTATGCAGAATCTCTGTGAGACCCGCATACCACTGCCTTGATATGGGCCACTCCCCGAGCGCCCGAAGACTGTCGTCGCCTATAAAAACAATGGCGATATCACCGGTAGGCTGTTTATCACTGAATGTTTTTATCCTCCAGTCGTAGGTAACGTTCTCAATCCGCCTGAAGACATCCAGTTGAAAGAAAAAAAAGAAAAAAACAGTGGTTAGAAAAGAAATTACAAAAACGTTTCTTTTGCTTTTAACTCTTGGGATTTTCATAACGGCAAGGGAGTTCAAGGGTAAAGACCGTGCCTTCTCCGCGTTTGGATGCAACGTCAACAGTCCCCCTGTGTTCTGTTACTATTTTTTTGACAACAGCCAGACCCAGCCCGGTGCCTTTATGTCCCTTGGTAGTGAAGAATATGTCAAATATACTTTTTAGGTTCTCCGGCGGGATACCTTCTCCGTTGTCCTCTATACTTATTGAAAATCTCCCCTTATCTGGTATGTTCTGCGTTGCTATCTTTATCTTGCCTGTCCCTTCAGGAACTATCTCATATGCGTTGCTGAACAGGTTTAGAATAACCCTCTGCATACCGGTCGTATCTATGTCCACTTCGTTTATACTGTCATCAAGTTCATAGATAAGATGAATCTTCCTCTCTTTCAGTTTCTCGTCATAAACACTGACCGTGCTTTTTATAAAATCGCTCAGAGAAACCCTCTGGAAAAACGGCTTTTTCTTTGATGAATAATTGAGCATATCCAGTATCAGGTCTGAAATCCTGTTCACGTTTGACTTGACAATACCCCAGGCATCCTGTACGTATTCACCCTCTACCGATGCCATTGTATCATCCAGCAGTGAGACCCCGCCGTAAAGACCGTTGAGGATGTTTTTGATGTCATGAGAAAGGGAAAGCATTGTCTCTCCCACTCCGGCCATCTTAGCATTCTTCATGCTTTCAAGATACAACTGTGCATTTTCAACCGAAAGGGATGCCTGTCCGGCTATGATGCTCATCAGTTCTTCGTCTTTTCTGTCAAAAGTTTTCCCGCCTTTTTTGTTGAGAACCTCAAGGACACCGAGCAGTCTGCCTTTTTTCCCTGTAAGGGGCACGGCAAGAATGTTTCTCGTATGAAAACTGCTTTTTCTGTCTGCAGAAGAAAAGAAACGACTGTCTTTAGAGACATCCTTGACGTTGATTATTCTCTTTTCCTTTGCACAGATGCCTGCAATACCCTGTCCCATCTTCAGTTTTATCGTTTTTACCTTACTGCCCTTCTCTCCGGTGGCAACCTTGAAAAAGAGAACATTTTCCTCTTTATCATAAAGAAGGAGGGAACTCGCCTCGGCATTGAGAATACTCTTACTTTCTTCCATTATAAGGGTGAGGAGTTTTTGAAGACTGTTAATGGAGGATATGAAGACACTGATTCTTTGCAGAACCTCAAATTTGCGGCGATGCTCAGTATTATCTTTCACAGCGTTATTATACAATATAAAGCAAAATTTTACAAGTTAGGGGTTATCGGTTAAACTGTATGGAAAATCGGAGAAGTAAAATTATCAGTCCCTCAACGTTTGTCATTATGCGGAACAAAGTCCCGAGGCAATCTCTGAGATTGCTTCGTCATACAAAACATTCCTCGCAATGACAGGAAAAAGGGGCCGGGAGGAGATAAAATGAAATTCTCAGGGATAAGTGATGAGGCAGGACAGGCAATAGAGGTACAGATAAAGGCACACAGGGAACTGGGATGGGAGTATATGGAACTGCGCAACATTGACGGTGAAAACCTCACGATGGTTTCAGACACAAAATTTGATGAGATTTACGGCAAGGTTACAGAATCCGGACTGAAGGTATCCTGCTTCTCAAGTGCCATTGCAAACTGGGCAACCGAGATTTCCGGGGACTTTAAAAAGGATGTGGATGAACTGAAAAGGGCAATACCGAGGATGCAAAGATTCAAAACAAGATACATCCGGGTGATGTCCTGGCCCAACAACAAGGAGAACCCGCTTACCGAGGCAGAATGGGGCAAGGAAGCTATAAGACGGATGAGGGAACTGGCAAAGATGGCTGAAGACGGCGGAATCGTTCTGGCTCACGAAAACTGCAGTGGATGGGGAGGAGAAAGTGGTGATAATATGGTCAAACTTTATGAAGGGGTGAACTCACCTGCTTTCAAACTGATCTATGACACAGGAAATGTTATTGCTCACAAGACAGAAACTCCATGGAAGTTTTATTTGAAGGTCAAACCTCTCATTGAATATGTGCACATAAAGGATTATAAAGTGGAAGACCCGGAGAAGGCGACCTATCCTGGTGAAGGAGATGCAAAGGTTAGAGAAATAATTAAAGACCTCAAAAAGTCCGGATATGACGGATTCGTCTCCATAGAGCCGCACCTGGCAAGCGTGGTGCATGAGGGTAAGGTCGGAGATAAAGAACTTGCCTACAATACCTATGTCAACTACGGAAAGAGACTTATGCAGATTGCCAGTCTTTGAAGGGTCAGGTCTACACTTTTGACATAAAAGACAGACAAAAGGATTTTTCAGGTGAAAGAAAAGGTTGCGGTGGTAAGGTGTCCTTCCTATGATGATATTGTTGTGCAGAATGCGGTCCAAAAAGTGTTTTTACTGACAGGGGTAAGTGAAAACTCCTTCCAGAAAATTCTGTTCAAGCCGAACATGCTCTCAGACAGGGCCCCGGAAGAAGGGGTAACAACGCACCCTTCAGTCCTTGAGGAAACCGTAAGATATCTTAAAAACTCAGACAGTATAATAGGTGACAGCCCTGCAAGTGTAAAAAAAACCGCTTCACAGTACTGGGAAAAGTGCGGATACAGACTGGTTTCGGAAGTAACCGGCACTCCTCTTGTAAAGTTCAGCAGTTCTTTTATGGTGGAGGTGCACCTTCACCCTCACCCCAACCTTCTCCCCTCAAGGGAGAGGGAGACTAATACAAAAAGAATAGAGATTCCCGTTACGGACTATCTTAAAGACCACAACGTGGTTAATATTGCCAAACTGAAAACGCACGGGTTAACAACCATAACTGCTGCAGTAAAAAATCTCTATGGACTTATACCGGGGTTCCACAAAAGTTTTCTGCACAGCAGGTTCGTTTCCCCTTATGATTTTTCAGGGCTTCTCGCAGCATACTACCATACAGTTAAGGATTACATCTCTTTCAATATAGTGGACGCCGTTGTATCAATGGAAGGAGATGGTCCTGCATCAGGAACGTTAAGGTATACAGGTTACCTTATCGGCGGCAGGAATGCAGTGGCTGTTGATATGGTATGCTGTCAACTTATAGGCATCAATCCGGAAAACATACCTTATCTGAAGATACACAAGATGGAATATGGTCTGCCTGAGGTGGAGATTGTTGGAGATGAACTTATACCTGTAAAAGATTTCAATGTGCCAGGCCGTCGCGCCGCCACCATCATCTCCAGCAGAATTTTCAGGCCTTTCCTGAAACTTCTCGGCAGGCAGTTTAAGGCAATACCCGTTATAGATTTCAATCTGTGCCAGAAGTGTTATGCCTGTAAACAGGTCTGTCCCGTGGGCGCAATCGGAATGGACTTGAAATTTAACAGAAAAAAGTGTATAAATTGTCTGTGCTGTTTTGAGGTGTGTCCGTATAAGGCAATAATAGTAAAGAAAAGTCTCATCGCAAGGATTTTTACTTGATATTGAGAGCCGTCACCGCTTGTCATTGCGAGGAATGAGACCCCTCGCTTGTCATTGCGAGGAATGTTTTATATGACGAAGCAATCTCAATGACAGACTCGGGGCAGGCTCCGCAATCCCATGAGATTGCCACGCCAAAGGACGGCTCGCAATGACAAAAAGGTTTGGGAAAAAGGAGGGAATATGGAAAGCAGAATAGGAGTGATTAATTACAGTATATCCAATTTTTCAGTGGAGGAACTTTTCATTTGGTGTAACAAAAACAAGGTTGGTTATGTTGAACTGCAGAGGAAGGATGTATGGCAGGAT
>CAYORP010000083.1:0-12075 GCA_964406415.1 uncultured bacterium | reverse complement strand
TCTCGCAAGGTAAGTCGTGCGTAGTGTTTCTCAATAGCACAATCCACGTGCGCCCAATTAGTGAGGGCAGATAACTGCACGTGGATGAGAACACTGGTTCGGAACGACTGAAGAGGCACAGTCTCGCAAGGTAAGTCGTGCGTAGTGTCTCTCAATAGCACAATCCACGTGCGCCCACTCAGCAAGGGATGGAATAGCACGTGGATGAGGGATGAAAAAACTGGTTGCGTAAATGCTCACTGAACTACGTTGAAGTCAACAGGACAAAAGGTAATGAATTTCAGTGCTCGGAAAAAGGCAGAGTCTTAACCCCAGCACAGGTAAGAACTACGGTGAAATCCGACTCTCGGAGAACTCACCCTCCTCTTCGGAGGGTTCAGACAACTCCGGGTAAGGTAATCGTCGGAATGCTTGTGCTTTTCACCTTGTCTTACAACTGCGCTTCCGCACTCGCACTTCAATTCTCCACCTTTGCCCTATGGTGTTCAGTGAGGAATTACATGGTTAAAGAAATGAGCGCGGAAGAAGCGCTCGTATTTTTTTTGTAAGACTTGACTTAATTCTATTTGGTGGTAAAACTTGTATATAAGATTGTGATATTTACTATTATCTGTTTATTTAAATTGATATAAAATGAAAAAATACATAATTCTTGCGGCGCTTTTTTTTATAAGTCTCCCGATAACGGGACAGAATAACTTTTTTGCAGACCATTCGGAACTTGAGGTCTATGGACAGAAGGTCTTTTCAGAATTTCCCGCTCAGATTAGACGTACAGGATTCTACATACCCGATAATTATGTACTCGGGGTGGAAGATGAACTGCTCATCAACATATGGGGTGCTGTTGAAGAAGAACACAGAAAAACAATAGAATATGATGGAGCCATTTTTATCCCGAAAATTGGGAAAATTCACCTTGAAGGGAAAAGGTTGAATGAAGCGCGTGAACTTATCAAAACCAGGATTTTCAGTATATATAAAAACGTTTCTGTTTCAGTCACAACAGGAAAGTTGAGAACCCTTGAAATATTCGTTCTTGGGGAGGTAAAAAAACCCGGCAACTATATCATCTCACCAATGACCAATATCCTTGAGGTACTTGCTATGGCCGGAGGTATAACTGAAAAGGGGAGTTTAAGGTATATAAGGGTGACAAGAAAAACAGAGAAAACTGTAAACTCGTATGACCTTTATCCACTGTTTATGTCCGGGCAACCCCCGCCAGAAATACAATTCTTCCAGGGAGATATGGTTTTTGTTCCACTTGCCGAATCATTTGCAGGCATCAAAGGAGCTGTGAGAAGACCCGGTATATACGAAATCACCTATCCTGCTACTCTTAAAAACCTTATCAACCTCTCAGGTGGGACACTGCCAAATGCTGACTTTTCACGCATTCAGGTGGAGAGAATAGATGAAACAAAAGGCAAAATTTTTATTGACGTTACTCACGCCACCTATGAAAAGTTCGTTATAAAAAATTTTGACATTATCCATATATTCCCTCTTCCTGAACAACCTTTTTACAAGATTTCCCTTGAAGGAGCGGTAAAACGTCCAGGCACATACGGATGGAAAGAAGGACTGAGGTTAAGTGACGTATTAAAAAAAGAGGAACTGTTACCCTATGCCCTGATGAGTAAAGCAGAGATAATAAGAACTGAACCGGATGGGGGAAAGAAAATTATTATAATCTCCCCGGAAAAGGTCATTGCGAAAATTGATGAAGATAATTTAGCCCTGTTTCCACAGGATAGAATCATTATTTATTCTCAGGAACGTCCTGAGAAAAAGGTTGTTATACAGGGGCAGGTTTACCACCCGGGAGAATATGTCGTTGTTCGCGGAGAACGTTTGAGTGACCTGGTTCGGAGAGCCGGAGGTTTCACACGCTATGCATATCTTCCGGGTATCGTTTTTACGAGAGAAGAGATACGGGCTGAAAAGGAAAAACAGGTTGCTTCTTTTATAAAAGAGAAAGAAACAATGCTGAAACAAGAAGAGCAACTTTTGGAAAGGGATGAAGATAAACAACTGCTGGAACAGGGTAAAATCTTTATTGAAAGACTGAAAGGTATGGATGTAAAAGGTAGAATTCCTTTGCACATTAATGACGAAAATTCCTACATAGGTACGGATTATGATATAGGTCTTGAAAACGGGGATATTATATATATACCTGATAGACCTATATCCGTCGCGGTACTCGGAGAAGTTAACCTCCCGGCAAATATTATATTCAGAGAGGACTATAAATTTTTAGACTACATACAGAAATCCGGCGGCTTTACAAAAAATGCTGACAGGAAGAACATTTTTATAGTCAAGGCTAACGGGACAGCAAGTAAAAACCTGCATGAAATCAAACATGGGGATACAATAGTGGTACCTCTTGAGATAAAAGAGAGGAGGGGCAGGATAATAAAGGATATTGTACAAATGTTTTATCATATTAGTCTGGGCGTCGCCGCCTACTGATACCATAACCTTGACTGCGAATTATAATATTATGGAAACCGGCAAAAAAAAATTAGAAAGTAAAAACGGGTTCAGGTCTCATATTAAATTTGTGCTTATATTTTACATTCTTGGGTTTGGTATTGTATACGCAATATACTGGATATCTCCGAAGTACTACAGAGCATGTGCAAGTATATTACAACCACCGGATAGAGAAATATCAGAGGGTTTCCTTTCGCAGCCCAGAACAAACACAGAATTATTTTTTTCAATCCTTACCAGTAGAACTATTAAAGACGAAATAATAGAAAATTTCGGGCTTATCAAAGCGTATAATGCAAGCACCATTGACAGGGCGAGAGAAGAACTTGATGAACGGGTAATAATTCACCTTACCAAAGAAAAGGTTATTGAAATGAGTGTTATAGATGTTAATCCTGAAAGAGCCGCAGAGATAGCAAATTTTTTTATTGAAAGACTTGATAATACCGTAAAGGTACTTTCCATCACTACGGCAAAACAGGACAGAATCTTCACTGAGAAACAACTCCATGAAACTGAGAATACCATAAACATACTTGAATCCCGTCTTGCTGAAATAAAAGACCGTGAAAAAGTTGCGGCTGATAAGAATCTCGCACAGATTACGCAGACCGCAGGTAAACTGATGGAAGACCTTTTTAAGAAAAAACTGGAGATGCAAAGAAAGTCTGAGATATTAAAAACAGATAGTTTTGAGATGGAAATGTTGAAGAACGAGATAAAGAATCTTGAAGATACCCTGACCAAACTACTGCAATCTGAAGATGAATTGCGAAGTATTATGAGAGAACTTCAGGCGCAGGAAGAGGTATATCATTTTCTTACCTCAAAACTTGAGGAGGCAAAGATAAATGAAGCCCGTGATACCCCGGTGATACAGGTACTTGACACTGCTGTCGTTCCGAACAAAGTATACAAACCAGACTTAAAAATGCTTGTAGTAGTTCAGACTATCATATTCGGAGGACTTGGAATACTGATATTCTTCTTTGACCTGCTCAAATATCTCGGGAGTATCTGAAATGGATTTTATAGTACGGTTGTGGAGATATGTAAAGGTTTATAAATTACTTTTCGTACTGCTTCTGATGTGGGCGTTGTTAAACAGAAGCATCAATATGGCCTATCCTCTCTTTACCAAAGAAGTCATAGACAAAGTAATTATAAACCGTGATGTAAGAATGCTTCACATCATATCCATCTCGTTATTCGCACTCTTTCTTTTTAGAAGTATGATAATCTCTCTTCAGGTTGTTACCTCTTACAAACTTCAGCATGGTATAATCTTCCGTTTAAGAAATGTACTGTATCACAAAATTCAGCAATTATCCCTTTCATACTTTGAAAGAGAACAAAAAGGGCCAATTGTATCAAAGGTTATGAGCGATATCAGGGACTGCAACCAGATTATCACCACAGGTTTTATAACAGTTTTTTCGGCTATGTTAAACCTGATTGGTGCTACAATCATACTTGTAATGCTAAATTGGAAAATGGCTATTATTACTATGTTGCCCATTCCATTTATCGCTTTTCTGATATTCAACTTTAATAGACGCGCAATAAAAGGATACAGGCAGCAAAAAAAGAAAAGGGCAGATGTCCTTTCAATCTTACAGGAAAATATATTCGGTATAAGAGAGATAAAAACATTCACCCAGGAACAATACGAGATGAATAGGTTTGCACAAAAAGGCAAAGATTTCTTCAGAATACAGATGCATATAGGAAAATTAATGGCAACCTATCATCCACTCATCATTTTCTTCAGTTCTCTGGGTACAGTTATTATTCTATGGTATGGGGGATTTCAGGTTATAGATGGCAGCATGAGTATTGGAACTTTGGTTGCATTCGTGGGATATTTAGGTATTCTGTATGCCCCGATAGAACAGTTAAACCATGTAAATAATATGTTTCAGAGTGCAAGAACAGCAAGTGAAAGAATCTTTGAGGTCATTGACATGGCACCTGAGATAAAAGATTCTCCCAGAGCCATAGCTCCAGCACGTTCTCTGACAGGTGATGTTATTTTTGAAAATGTATCTTTCCATTATGAAAAACCTAAAATTATCCTTTCTGACATTTCCCTTCATACTCAACCGGGTGAAAGGATAGCAATTGTAGGTCCCAGTGGTTCAGGGAAGACAACACTTATAAGTTTAATTCCAAGATTCTATGATACAGAAGAAGGCAGGATACTAATTGACGACAGGGATATCAAAGACTATAAACTTTTCTATTTAAGAAGTCAGATAGGTATGGTACTGCAGGAATCTTTTATTTTCAACGGTACTGTTGCGGAAAACATCGCATTCGGGAAATTAAATGCAACAAGAGAAGAGATTATTGAAGTGGCACGTGCCGCACTCGCACATAACTTTATAGAAGAGATGTCCGAAGGTTATGACACAGAAGTAGGAGAACAGGGCAGTCAGCTATCCGGAGGGCAAAAACAAAGAATAGCCATTGCAAGGGCGCTGTTAAAAAACCCTCCTATCCTGATACTTGACGAAGCAACATCTTCGGTAGACTCTGAAACTGAAAAGTTTATCCAGGAAGCACTTGAACAACTTATGAAGGGCAGAACATCTTTCATTATTGCCCACAGGCTTTCAACAATAAGAAGTGCCGACAGGATAATTGTTTTAAAAGATGGTAAGATAGTAGAAACGGGCACACACAGGGAACTTCTGGAAAAAGGCGGTTTCTATTTCCACCTTTACCAGATTCAGTTCGGCTTACATGAAATTAAGGATGAAATCCCTCTTCTGCTAAAAAAATACAGGAGTTAACAATGTATCTGGTACTTGCGAGAAAATACAGGCCAAAAGACTTTGATGAAGTCTGCGGGCAAAAACACATTACTGACGTTTTGAAAAAATCCATAAAAGGAAACAAGGTTGCCCATGCGTATATTTTTTCAGGACCGAGGGGAACAGGTAAGACATCAGTAGCAAGAATTCTTGCAAAGTCTCTCAACTGCGAAAATGGCCCTACCACAAAGCCCTGCGGGAAATGTGACATATGCAGGTCTATATCTTCAGGCAGTTGCCTTGACGTACTTGAAATAGATGGAGCATCCAACAGAGGAATAGATGAGATACGCAACCTGAGAGAAAATGTAAATCTCAGACCTGCAAAAGCCAGGTTTAAAATTTACATAATTGATGAAGTCCATATGCTCACAAATGATGCATGTAATGCCCTTCTTAAAACTCTTGAAGAACCTCCGGCCTATGTAAAGTTTCTATTTGCTACCACGGCTCCCGAAAAAATCATACCCACAATTCTTTCCAGATGTCAGAGGTTCAGTTTCAAACCGTTCAGCCGGGAGGAAATTGAAACAAAGGTAAAAGATATCTGTGAAAAGGAAGGCTTTTCAATAGAGGACGCTGCACTTAAACAAATCTACGGATTTTCCGGAGGCTCTCTGAGGGATGCTCTCGGTATTCTTGACCAGTTAATAATCAACGCCGATGAGGATAGAATTACCTACCAGAACGTAAAAGATTTCCTTGGACTGATAGAAGAATCAAGTTTAAAAGAATTACTTATATACCTGGGCCAGGGAAATCTAAAAGAAACCATTATTCTTTTTCACCGTCTTCTTGAAGAAGGGAAAGACCCGGTGCTAATTCTTGATGGACTCATAAAAAAATTAAAAGACGTTATCCTTTATAAAATCGGACAGGTAGATACATCTTCTAATGGAGGGGGGAAAGAACTCTTATCTGTTTTTAAAAGCATTGACGTTGAAATTATGTTGAATGTGGTCTCAATAATTATAGAATATAAAGAACGACTGAGAAGAGAAAATCTGCCTATAGTTCTGTCAGAAATATTATTTATGAAAATAAACAACCTCATAGGTGGGAAAGACTTCCCTAAAGAAGAACCGGGAAAGAAGGAAAAGGAGAAAGAAACTCCTGTTGAAACGGGCAAAAACAAAGAAACAGTGAGTATTTTCAATAAAGTCAAGACAGAAACAAGCCCTGTAGTTGAAAAAACAGGAAAAGACAAAAAAGAGCCTCTGCCAGCAAAAGAATATTCACTCCAGAAACCCGCCGACATTCTGAAGAACTGGGACAGCATGCTCTCAGAGATAAAGAAAAGCAAACCCACCCTGGAGGCTGCATTAAGAGAAGGTTCACCCTTGAAAATAGAGGGAGATACCCTGCTTATAAACTTCAGTAAAACATATGCCTTCCATAAATCTATTGTTGAAAAACCTGCTAACGTAAAACTTATAGAAAAAATCCTTTCTAAGATAACGGGCATCCAGGATGTAAATGTCAAATTTATCCTTGAAAACAACCCGGAGGAATCGTTACTTGACAACAATGAGGTCAAAAAAATAGTCAAATTTTTTAATGGAGAAATTGTAAAACTGGAGGAATAATGGGAAATATATTTGATAATTTAAAACAGATAGGACAGTTAAAGCAACAGGCCTCTCAATTTGAAAGGATTCTGCGTTCAAAAACAGTGGAGGTTTCTTCTCCAAAGGGAGAAATAAAGATGGTGGTTAACGGAAAGATGGAACTGATAAACGTTGAAATATCCTCTGAGGTTTTAAAACCTGAAAATAAAAAATATCTTGAAAAACTGTTTAAAAGCACCTTTTTTTCCGCCCAGAAAGAGATAGAGAGAATCGTAAGTTCAGAGATGCGTACACAGATGGGAATCTAATCCCAAATTTTGCCCTCTTTGAGAGGAAGGAATGAAAATGGGCTATTATCCCAAAAAAGTTGAAGAACTGATGGAAAAACTGGAGCAATTTCCCGGAATAGGACCTAAAAGTGCGGAAAGGATTGTTAACTACATCCTTGAAAAGGACGAAGAAACCATCTCTTCCCTGGCAGAAAATATACTTTCGGTCAAAAAAGAGGTGAAACTATGCGAAAGATGTTTTAACCTTTCAGAAACACCAATCTGCAATATCTGCTCGGATGAAAAAAGAGAAAAAGTATTATGTATTGTTGAAGAAGTCAGGGACCTTGTATTGATTGAAAAAACAGGATTTAACGGTATCTATCATGTACTCGGAGGAAGAATTTCACCCCTTGAGAAGGTATATGATTCCCATTTAAGAATCCCGCAACTGATAGAACGGCTGAAGAAGGAACCTGTGACAGAGGTTATCATTGCCACCAGTCCTACGATGGAAGGTGAAAACACTGCTGTTTACATCTCAGATATTCTAAAGAAAATGGGGATAAAACATTCAAGACTGGCATACGGACTTCCGGTAGGTGCGGAAATAGAATACGTAGATACCCAAACGCTTAAAAAGTCCATAGAAGGTAGAAAAACCATATAATAATGTACAATACCCTAATCTACAACCTTTTCTGTTTTCTCGGGGCTCACCTGCCACTGACACTTTTATATATCATAGCAAGAATTACCGCCTATCTGAAATACATTATCTTTTTCAAGTTAAGAAAGACTGTAAAAGAAAATATACGTATTATCCTTGAGCATAAAAAAAACCTTGAAGGTATTCCTTATACTGAAAAACAATTAAATATACTGGTAAAACGTACATTTTATAATTTTGGGCAGTATCTGGCTGATTTTTTTTATGTACCCAGGTGGGACCTGAAACGAGTAAAGAAAAGGGTGCGGATAGAAGGCATTGAACTACTGGATGAGGGTCTATCTTATGGAAAGGGTGTTATTGCACTTACTGCCCACATAGGCAACTGGGAACTGGCAGGTATCGTTGCCTCTATTCTCGGCTACAGGGTAACAGCCGTCGCCATCCCTTATCTTAACCCATCAGTTACAAGAATCTACAAAACCAGAAGAAATTTCAAGGGCTTAGAAGTAATACTTACCGGCTCAAATCCTAAAAGTATCTTAAAGGCACTCAAAGAAAACAGAATCCTTGCACTGCTTGGGGACAGGGTTTTTACAGAAAGGGGAATCCAGATAAAATTTCTGGGGATGGAAACAACAATGCCACGTGGTCCATCTTCTCTTGCAGTTAGGACAAATGCATATTTTGTCGCGGGCTTTTTTGTTATGGAGGGTAAAAATTATAGATTTTTTTTCAAAAGAATACCACAACCTGCAGACAAACTTTCTGAAGAGGAAAAGACAAATTTTCTACTTCAAAAAGGAGCAGACGTAATTGAAAAGGTGATTCTCAATTACCCTGACCAGTGGTTAAACTTCTCCCCTTTACCCTGAATCCTTTTCTTGCAACTAATCACTTGTTACTGCCTTTATGGCGAGGGGTTTATGATGAAGATATCAGGATTAAATCAACCGCTTTAGCCGTCTGAAGGATAGCCCTTGGTAGCCATATCAAAAATCCTGAATCCCTTTCCAAGACGTTCCTCGTAGTCATTAAGGCTTAACGGCAGTACCTCATCATCATCTTCATCATCATAACTATTAATATTATACCTGCAATTTCCGCTGCCTTTAGTCTTTTCCGCATAAAGTCTTTCAATAGTCCTATTATTTACAAACGAGATTGTTATACATCGCTCTGCCATTTTTATCACCTCCTTTACTCCGAACCGACACTTTTTTGTCATTGCGAGGGATATAACGGTTACAAGGCAAAGCCGAAACAAACCCGGAGATTCCTCGCTTCGTTCGGAACGGACTCCGCAATATCATGAGATTGCCACGGCAAAAACGCCTCGTAATTACAAATAGTGGGGGTTGATTATTGTAATTCTGGATGTAACGCAGATATACCTGTCACGTAAAATAAAAGATAAGTGATTATTTGTTTTTTGATTCTGAGGTATTATAGAATAGCTATCATCCCTTGTATATAATATTTCAATTGTCAAAGAACATTTTTTCTCTTCTTTTATATTATACCCCTTTTTTTCAATTTGTAAATACCTGAAAAAATACTGAGATTTCAGTAAGAATTAATGCGCTCCATGGAAATTCGTTTGGCGAGAATCCTGAGACGGTCAATGGCATGGGGGAAAAATTTCTTGTAGGCAGGGCAGAGATAGTCATTGTCATGTAAGTTTCCATTTTTCACCCATCTGAACCATAAACAGCCATTATTGCATATAAAGTTCCACGGGCACCTGCTGCATTCTTCAACGGGTTCTTCTTTCAGTTTTCCGAAATTTTCCTTTACGCGCCTCACCAACTCAGCAAAGGGCGTCTCAAGAAGGTTGCCCATCCTAAACGCAGGGTCCACAAAAAAATCGCAGGGATAAACATCACCGTTGTGCTCCACGACAAGGTACTCTCCGCCTCTCTTCTTAAAAGAACAGGCACCCGGCTCGAGACCGAGTAAAATCTCCATAATGTTGTCAAAAAAGCGCACAGAAGCGATAGGTTGCCCATTGTTCCACCATACATCAAAAAGTCTGCACAAAAACTCTCCATAGGTTTCGGGGGTGATAGAAAAACCTTTTTTCATTCTGCCGGACTTCCGGTCCACTGCGGGTATAAACTGAAGATAATGGAAACCTGAAGATATGAGGAACCTGTAGATTTTTTCAGGGTATTTTGCCGTCTCTTCACCGATGGTTGAAAGTATGTTAAACTCCACCCCTTCCCTCTCCATCAGTCTGGCAGCTGCCATCACCTCGTTGAAGGTTCCTTTTCCTGAATAGTCTTTTCTGTAAAAGTTGTGTATCTCCCGCGGACCATCCAGACTCAGACCCACAAAAACCTTGTATCTTTTAAAAAACTCCGTAAATTCCTCGTTTATAAACATACCATTGGTTTGTACGGTATTGCTGACTATCTGTCCGCTTCTACCGTATCTGGACTGCAGTTCCACCACCCTCTTGTAAAAGTCAAGCCCCGCAATCAGGGGTTCCCCGCCCTGCCACGAAAAAACACAGGGGCCTCCTTCGGAATATTCCATAACAGATGAGATGAATTTTTCAAGAACGTCGGGTTTCATTACAGAAGGGTTTTTATAGATACTCGCGGTCTTCTTATAAAAACAGTAGGTGCAGTTGATGTTACACAGGTAAGAAGCCGGTTTTATCAGGAGTTCAACCTTTCTCATTATTACAGAACCTTGCGGAGGGAGCGCACAGCCTGCCTTATCCGATTTTCGTTTTCAACGAGAGCAATTCTTACATACCCCTCACCGTATTTCCCGAAGCCGATACCCGGAGAGACAGCCACCCCTGCCTTCTCCAGCAGGTATATTGAAAACTTCATAGAACCCATTTCCCTGTACTTCTCAGGGATTTCCGCCCAGATGTACATTGTCGCCTTTGGTTTTTCAACACTCCAGCCAATCTTGTTAAGACCTTCTACAATAACGTCACGCCTGTTTCGGTAGGTATTCACTACCTCATCTATATACTTTCTATCCAGTCTTAAGGCAGTTATGGCAGCAACCTGAATGGGGGTAAAAAGACCATAGTCGTAATAACTTTTAAGTTTCGCCAGTGCTCCTGTGACATACCTGTTGCCGACTGCAAAACCAACGCGCCAGCCTGCCATATTATAAGTCTTGGAAAGTGAATGAAACTCTATACCTACATCCTTCGCTCCCGGTACCTGCAGAAAACTGGGCGCCTGATAACCATCAAAACATATCTCGGAATATGCCACGTCATGTATGACAAAAAGGTTATTCTTTTTCGCAAACCTCACAACCTCTTTGAAAAAATTCAGGTCAACAACCTGCGTGGTCGGATTGTTCGGATAACTCAGTATGAGCGCCTTCGGTCTTGGGAACCTGTCGTATATGGGCTGTGTCAGGTCAGGGATCAACCCGTTTTCTTTCGTCAGGGGAATATCATATATGGATGCACCTGCTATAATAGTACTGTACAGGTGGCTGGGGTAGGTGGGATTAGGTATCAGGACAACATCCCCTTTGTCAAAGACAGAAAGAGCAAGGTGGCTGATTCCCTCCTTGGAACCTATGCATACAACCGCTTCTTCTTCAGGGTCTATCTTTACACCGAACCTTCTCCCGTACCAGAGAGATATCTCCCTGCGTAAATGAGATATACCTCTGGAGGCACTGTAACGATGTGCCTTGCAGTCTCTTGCAACCTCTATTAGTTTATCAATGACCGGACCGGGAGTGGGTCTGTCAGGGTTCCCCATACCCAGGTCAATAACATCCATCCCTTCCCGCCGCAGTTTCAACTTCCTGATATTTATGTCATTGAATATGTATACAGGAAGGTCCCTTATTCTCTCTGATTCAACATCTTTTATCCTGTCTTTTATACCCATAATACCTACTATTATAATACAATGCCTTTCCGCTCTGCAAATTATTCAGATATAGTTTTTAAGCCGGCTATCTCCGGTTGCCTGACGCTGTCAATGAATTTTCTGGAGGATGTTCTTATTAATCTGTATGGGTTTTTACAAAATTTTCAATATCTTTTAACGGCAATTTCTGTTCTGGAAAGGAATACTCAAACAACCACCATTCTTCGGTATACGAAACTGACTTTCCGGGTGGTATCTCTTCCCGTGGGCCAATCGGTTCCAGTTCACAGAAAGCAGGGACATAACAAACCGAAACCGTATTTGCCGCAATCTCTCCATACATCCTGTCAGGATAAACAGGAAATTTTTTAACAAAAAGCAAATTTT
>CAYORP010000082.1:0-7701 GCA_964406415.1 uncultured bacterium | reverse complement strand
TACTTCCGTTTTTATGCATCCCTCACCTCAGATATGATGAACTCCTAATAAAGGTACCCCAGATGTTTCATAAACGTCAATAGTCTGATAATGAGACCTTTGAAAAAGTGCTACCGGGTTACCTAACTTATACAATGGTTGATTTTTGAAAGAGAAAGGGATAAAATAAGGTGTATCAAGAACCAGATGAAAAGGAGCGAAAAATGAAGATATGGAGCAGGATTGTGAACACACTGTATGTGATAGCCGGTATCTTTCTTGCTTTCTCGTTTCTAACTGTTTGGGCTACAGGAGGAAACGGATATCTGGATAAATTGATTAAGTACATTAAAGACAACCTCTCCGAATTCGGCATTATAGGTATGCTCCTTGTGGTAATAGGGATTGTATGGGTGGTAAACTGGTTTGACTATATATACAGGACAAAGGTTGTCTCTTTTGATAATCCCGGGGGTAAGATAAAGATATCTTTACGGGCGATAGAAGACTACATAAATTCCATGCTCAAAAAACAGATGCAGGGCATAAGGTCTTTGAGAGTAAAAACAGGACTTTCCTCAAAAGGGCTTGAAACCAGAATAACCCTGCGGCTTTATGCCAACCTCAACATACCTGAAACATGTTCAACCATACAGGAACTCACCAAAGACTACCTTCAGGATTCAGTGGGTGTAGACAGAATCTCCAATATTGAGGTTTTCGTGACAAGCATCAAGGCAGATGGGGAAAAGATAAAAACTGAGGTGCAGGGAGAAGATAAAGATGACCTGTATAAAGAAGCAAACCAATAAAATAGAAGATGTAATACAGAAGCAGATAAGCGAAAGTATAAGGACGAAAGAGTTATTGCTGAACGACTGCTTCATAAAAAAAGTGATGCAGGCGTCAGTAATGCTTATTGATACACTAAAAAAGAACAGAAAGGTCTTCCTTTGCGGTAACGGCGGAAGTGCTGCTGACTGTCAGCACTGGGCGGCAGAGATGACCGGGCGGTTTCTCAGAGAACGGAAGGCGCTCGGGTTTATTTCTCTCACCACCAATACTTCGGAAATAACGAGCATTGGCAATGACTATTCTTTTAAGCGGATTTTTTCAAGGCAGATTGAGGGACTGGGTAAAAAAGGGGATGTACTGATATGCATCTCCACTTCAGGAAGGTCTGAAAACATCCTTGCAGCAGCAGCAACGGCTAAAAAAATGGGATTAAGGGTTATCTCTCTCATCGGGAAGAAACCGTGTCCACTGTCAAAAAAAACAGATATTGAAATATCCGTTCCTTCTGTGCAGACCCCCAGGATACAGGAGGCACATTGTCTCATAATGCACATCCTGTGTCATCTCGTTGAAGATGCCCTGTTTATCCCGAATTCTTCTTGATATGCTCTCATATGAGGGATTAACAATTTTGTTTCACCCCCACCTGAATTCTCCTCCCTCAAGGGGGAGGAGAATAAGGTGTAAATCTCTACCCAAATGGATAAAAAGACATTGAGAATAATAGACGCCAATTTCAACAGGGCAAGAGAGGGCCTCCGGGTAATAGAGGATGGTCTACGTTTTTATTATGACAGCAATAAGGAGTATGTGAGGCGGCTTAAAGAAACAAGACACTCTCTCTCTGAGTGCGTTGAAAAAAACTTCGGTTTCTCATCTCTGAAGAGAGGGCGTGATTCATCTAAAGACATAGGCAGGGAATTTGACGTAAGAGGGGAGAAAGAAACCGTACGTCAGGTTATAGAAAGAAATTTTATGAGGGCAGGAGAGGCACTGAGAACCCTTGAGGAATACTCTAAAGCAACAGTTCCGGAAGCGTCTCTGCTGTTCCATAACCTGCGGTTTGACCTGTATGAAATTGAAAAAGACGTAGCGGCATCCCTTGACAGAAACACTTAAAAAAACTAATATACTTTACTGTAAAATCCGATATAAGGGAATGTAGAGAAAAGAAGGCGGTCAAAACATGGCAAACAAAGACACAAAAAATAAAAAGCAAAAAGCACCCCCTCCAAAGAACAACCTGTTCAGGGGACTACTCTTCTGGATAATCGCCGGCATCATCCTTATAGCCCTTGCACAGTTTTCAGACTTTGAAGGTAAAAAACAGGAGATAATATACTCCCGCCTGTTGACTGAAATTAAGACAGGGAATATATCGGGAACCCTTATAGTAAAAGAAAACAACATCTCGGGGACACTGAAAGACGGCACCAGATTCTCCACCTATGCACCTGAGGACCCGGAACTTTTCAACATCCTGCGTGAGTACAAAGTTGACTTCAAGGCAGAACCTTCTTCCAACATCTGGATAAACATACTGGTCTCAACCATCCCAATCCTGCTTATTTTTCTCCTCATATGGTTCCTCATATTCAGACAGATGTCATCCGAAGGAAGCAAGGTAATGGCTTTTACAAAAAGCCGTCCGATACTGCCTGACCAGAAAAACCGTGTTACGTTTGACGACGTGGCAGGATGCAAAGAGGCAAAGGAAGAACTGCAGGAAATCATCCAGTTTTTAAAAGAACCGAAAAGATTTCAAAAACTGGGAGGTAAGATTCCCAAGGGGGTTTTGCTCATAGGCCCCCCCGGAACAGGTAAGACACTGCTTGCAAGAGCGGTTGCAGGAGAGGCAAAAGCGCCTTTCCTGAGTATGAGCGGTTCAGACTTCGTTGAGATGTTTGTGGGTGTCGGAGCATCACGCGTACGGGACCTCTTCAAGCAGGCGTTGAGGTTAAGCCCCTGCATTGTTTTTATTGATGAACTGGACGCCGTGGGACGCCAGAGGTTTGCAGGACTGGGCGGCGGACATGACGAAAGGGAACAGACACTTAACCAGTTGCTTGTACAGATGGATGGTTTCCAGACAGAAACAGGCGTTATTGTTATGGCAGCGACGAACAGACCTGATGTGCTTGACCCTGCACTTACAAGGCCCGGCAGGTTTGACAGAACAATAGTCGTTACCCTGCCGGACATAAAGGCAAGGGAAGAAATACTTGCGGTACATATGAGGAAAAAACCTCTGGCAGATTCTGTAGACATTAAGGTGCTTGCAAGGGCAACAGCAGGACTCTCCGGGGCAAACCTTGAGAACCTTGTCAATGAAGCCGCTCTTCTTGCCGCCAGACAGGGTAAAGACAAAATAGAAATGGTTGATTTTGAAGAAGCCAAGGATAAGGTCCTTATGGGTGTGGAAAGAAAAAGTATGGTTATAAGTGAGGAGGAGAAAAAGATTATTGCATACCATGAAGCCGGTCATACACTTGTACAGAAACAACTTCCAGAGGTTTATCCCGTGCATAAGGTTACCATCATACCGAGAGGACAGGCACTGGGTATAACCCACGTACTGCCTGAAGAAGATAGTTTTATTGAGAGTGATACCTACTACAGAAACTCCATCTGTGCGTTGATGGCAGGCAGGGGCGCTGAAAAACTCATCTTTAACAAGACCTTTACAGGTGCAGAGAACGACCTGAAGGTGGCTACAGAAATAGCCAGAAGGATGGTTTGTGAGTGGGGTATGGGTGAAAATATGGGACCTGTAAGTTATCACCACAACGAATCTGTATTCCTCGGGAGGGACCTCGTGCAACAAAGAGAATACAGTGAGGAAACATCAAGGGAAATAGACAGTGAGGTACGCAGGATACTTGAAGAAGCAGAAAAAAATGCTATGGAGATTCTAAAGAGACAGAGAGATAAACTTGATAAACTATCTGCAGAACTGTTGAAAAGAGAAACCCTCAACTCCGAAGAAATAGATGAGATACTCGGGCTCAAATCCCCGGCTCCGCCTTCCCTGTGGGAGGCATCTTCCACCTCCGCCACCCAACCTCCCATCTCCCCTGAGGAGAGAGGAACAGAGGGTGAGGCGAAAATTCAGGCTGAAGGAGAAAAAAAGACAAATGGACCAGAACAAGATAGAAACCGCCGTAAAAATGATAATTGAAGCAATCGGAGAAAACCCCGGAAGAAAAGGCATCAGGGAAACCCCTAAAAGAGTAGCCCGTATGTACGCTGAACTGTGCGGGGGGCTGACAGAAGACCCTGAAAAGATACTCGGTAAGATATTTAAGGAAGACTACAACGAACTTGTACTGGTTAAAGACATCCCTTTCTTCTCCCTGTGCGAACATCATCTTCTTCCATTTTTCGGTAAGGCTCATGTGGCATATCTGCCGGATAACCAGAGGGTTGTAGGTATCAGCAAGATTGCACGGCTTGTAGACGTCTTTTCAAAAAGGATACAACTACAGGAACGTATAACCAACCAGCTTGCCGATACCATAATGAAGGTTCTTATCCCACAGGGAACTATGGTTGTTATTGAGGCAGAGCATATGTGTATGCAGATGAGAGGAGTAAAAAAGCCCGGGACCAAGATAGTCACATCCGCAATGAGAGGAATCTTCCTGAGGGACGTCAGAACAAGAACAGAGGCCATAAACCTTATTATGCCCTCTTCAAGATAACCGTAACAGACCGTTTGTCTATCTTAACAATGGAGAGAACAACAACACCACGCCCACAATCATCAGAATGATACCCATTATGGCAAACAAATCCGAGGTGCTTTCCTTTTGATAGTTAAGTTTGGGCTTGAATGTGAAATAGGCACCTCCGATAACAAGAATTAACCCCACAACTGTCTCTACTATTTTTCTTATCTCCATTTTAATAACCTCCCCTTCACCCTTCCCTCGCGCCCAGTACTAAACCTCTTTTAGCCACCTCTTTACCGGTTACCGTTACGATTTCATTCAGAAGGTCTTTCCCGCCAGAGAACTCTACAGGGATGTATTCTGAAGAATACCCTTCACATACGCCTTCCGTTTCTCTTTCAACGAGCACCTCAAGAAGTCTGCCTCTAAACCCCTGTTTTACATTATAACACATTTCATTAACCACACCTTCCAGTTCTCTCTCTCTTTTCTTCTTTACCTCTTCGGGGACCTGCCCGTCCATCCTGCAAGCCGCAGTCCCCTCCCTCTTTGAATACCTGAATATGTGAACCCTAAGAAATCCTATCCGCTTCAGTGCCTCACAGGTAAGAGTGAAATCCTCTTCTGTCTCACCGGGAAAGCCAACCATCACATCAGTTGTAAAGGTTGTCCTGCCTGTGGGGTCCTTTTCTCTTATGTCTTCTATCTTTTTCAGGTATTCGGAGAAGGTATAACGTCTGCCCATTTTCCTGAGTATTCTGTCCGAACCACTCTGAAGTGGGATGTGGAAATGTCTGCAGAACAACCTGCTGTTTAAAAGATATTCCGTCAATTCATCTGTCAGGTGAAAAACCTCTATGGAACTTAACCGTATCCTTTCCAATCCCTTTAGGGTTTCCAGACTCTTCAAAAGGTCTGTGAGTCCTTCGCCCGTATCACTTCCATAGGCACCGAGGTCAACACCTGTCAAGACTATCTCCTTATAACCATTTGATACCAGTTGCCTGACCTCATCAACAACTTCTTCCTTAAGCCGGCTCTTTACCCTGCCCCTCACCAGAGGTATTATGCAGAAGGTGCAAAAATTCTCACAGCCGTCCTCTATCTTTACAAACGCCCTTGTATGATTATCAAACCTGCTGATGGTCCTCAAACCTGCCAGGAGCAGGTCATCTTTGTCAGGATAGACCTCAACGGGAGGAGAAAACTCTTCAACAAAACTGTTCTGTTTCCTTACCGCACAGCCGGTCACCAGCACACGCCTGCCGTGGGCAACTGCCTTTCTTATGAAAGACCTTGCCTTCTTTTCCGCTTTTTCAGTAACACAGCAGGTGTTTACGACAACCACATCTGCCTCCCCGTTTTGAGACAGGGTATATCCCTGTCTCTCAAAATTCTCCCGTATCAACTGGCTCTCATACTGGTTTACCTTGCATCCGTAGGTCTTCACCAATACCTGTTGAGTAGACATCCCCTTCTCCAAATCCCCCTTTGTTAAAGGGAGATTTATTGCACTTTATTTGTCATTGCGAGCGTTCTTTGCGTGACAATCTGACGCCCTTTGTCATTGCGAGCGTTCTTTGCGTGGCAATCTAAGTCCCACCTCTACGATATATTGAAAAACTTTTTTGAGTTGTCTAAAATCTGGACTGCACACTCCTTGATGTCCATCCCTCTAACGTTGGCAAGTGCCTCAACTATGTATCTGACCATGGATGGCTCATTCCTTCTACCTCTGAAGGGTTCAGGGGAAAGAAAGGGTGCATCTGTCTCTGCCATAATCTTTTCAATCGGATACTCTGCCGCTATCTTTTTTACATCATCTGCTTTTTTCTTAAACGTAACGATACCTGTAAAAGATATATAAAAGTTTTTGTCTTTACAGTAGTCAGCAAGAAAACTGTCTCCGCCGAAGCAGTGAAAAACAACCTTATCAGGCAACCTGCTTTTTCCAATTATATCAAGTACCTCGTCACGACTGTCTCTCATATGTATTATCAGGGGCAGTTTCATATCTCTTGCAATCTCTATCTGCGACCTGAAAAACTCCTTCTGTTTTTCCTCATTTTCCCTTCCATAGTGAAAGTCCAGTCCAACCTCACCTATAGCCACAATCTTATTATTTCCTGCAAGTTTTTCTATTTTCTCTACATCAGAAAGAGAAAGTTCTTTGACATTGCCTGGGTGTATACCTACAACAGGATGGATAAAACTGTATCTTTCAGAGAATTCAATGGACCTCTTACTTGATTCAACATCTGTGCTGATATTAACGATACCTACTATGTTTTCTCTGACTGCCTTTTCTATTACCTCTTCCCTGTCAGAATCAAACTCAGGAAAATCCAGATGGCAGTGCGTGTCAATATACATAGTCCCCTTTTTTGTCATTGCGAGCGTTCTTTGCGCGGCAATCTGACGTCCGTTGTCATTGCGAGCGTTCTTTGCGCGGCAATCTCGTTTTATAATAGTCTTACCTTCATTGAAAAATTCAGTGCCTTTACCGAGTGTGTGATTGCCCCGGCAGAGACCCTGTCAACAGGCAGTTTTTTTATACATTCAATGGTTTTCAGGTCAACGTTGCCCGACCACTCAATAACAACTTCTTTTCTTCTACTACCGAGAAAATCCACAAATCTTTTCAGTTCTTTCACATCCGCATTGTCAAACATTATGATATCCGCACCTGCAAGAAATCCTTCCTTCGCCTCAAGAAAATTCTCCACCTCAACCTCTATCTTATACCTGCCCCTTGCCTTCATAACAACCTGTTTTATCGCTTCCGCCCTGTCCTTTATCTTCTCTTTTTGCATGAACGCAAAGATGTGATTATCTTTTATGAGTACCATATCATATAACCCGAACCTGTGGTTTCTACCGCCGCCTGTCTTTACCGCATATTTTTCCAGTTTTCTCAACAGGGGCGTTGTCTTGCGCGTATCGTACACCTCAATACTACCTGCTTTTTCAACGAATTTCTCCGTAAGGGTGGCAATACCTGAAAGACGCTGGAGGAAATTCAGTGCGGTTCGCTCTCCGGCAAGCATATATTCAACAGGTCCTGTTATTTCTGCGACAGGACTGTTTCTCCTTACCCTGTCTCCGTCTTTGAACCTGAACCTGAATCTGAAATCAGGAGATAGATGCAGAAATACGGATTTGAATACCTCAACCCCGCATATGATACCATCCTCTTTTGCCTTTAGAACCGCATTAACCGTAAAGTCCCCGTCAAACAAGAACCTTGAGGTCACAT
>CAYORP010000081.1:0-6721 GCA_964406415.1 uncultured bacterium | reverse complement strand
GTATATCCGCGACAAGTCCCCACTCAAACCTTGATATGAGGCGTTTTTCAAGAAAAGATATTTCACCGGGAGGTCTATCACTGGAAAGTATAATCTGTTTGCGCTGGTCGTACAAAAAGTTAAATGTGTGGAAAAATTCTTCCTGCGTGCCTTCCTTTCCTGCTATAAAATGTATATCATCAATAAGAAGGAAGTCTAATTTTCTGAATTTCTGCCTGAAAGACTGGGTGGTTTTATTTTTAATGCTCTGTATAAACTCATTCAGGTAAACCTCAGCGGGTATGTATATAATATTTGTCTCTTCCCTTGCTGTTACAAAATGTCCTATTGCCTGCATCAGGTGCGTTTTACCCAGTCCAAACCCACCATACATAAATAGAGGGTTGTATGCTATTCCTGGAGACTGGGCAACTGCAAGGGCTGCCGCGTGTGCAAGCCGATTTCCTGAGCCCACGACAAAATTTTCAAAGGTATAACCGGGATTAAAATTTGTATAGGTGGATGTCTTAACGTTTTTTCCCTCATACTCTCCATTGTATAACAATTTAATCTCTGGCTCCCATCCTGTTGTATTAAAGAATTCCTCCTTGATTATATCAAGGTAGGGGGTGATTCCTCTTTCAAATGTCCTGTTGGGTATTTCAAGGTTCAGTGTCTGCCCTTCTATCTTCTTAAACCTGACAGGTTTTATCCATATATCATAGGCCCGTGGATTATTTAATCTCCTTCCAATCCTGTCAAGAGTTTCTTCCCACTCTTTTTCCATAATGATTTCACCTTTTTACACAAATTTTCCACAACTTTTCTACATATTTTAACCCATCTTACAGGTTACGTCCACAGCAATTTTTGTACTTCTTACCACTCCCGCACGGACAGGGGTCGTTACGACCTATTTTTTTCTTGCCTCTCACGTATGGCTGCTTGGGTTGTTGTTTCCCCTGTAAAAGGTTCCCGTTGGAGGGGGGGGCAGGGAGTGGGCCCGATTCTATTTTCCCCGTCTGTATTTCCCTATCCGTTTCATGTTCACCGGGCGCCTTATCTTTTTTTGTCACATCAAACTGTCCAAGATTCTTGTGCCCGTAGGTTATATCCATGTCTGTGTGTGGAACAATCGGCACCTGTTCGGGTATTTCTGTCTGCGGAGTTTTTTGCCCTTCTGATACCTGAACCCTGAATAAAAAGGAAAGGATTTCTTTTTTTATGAAGGAAAGCATTGTCTGAAATTCCTGATAACCCTCATGTTTATATGCAAGCAGAGGGTCCCTCTGTGCATATGCCCTTAAACTGATACCTTCCCTCAGTTCGTCAATAACCCTCAGGTGTGCCTTCCACCTGTTATCTATAACCTGAAGCATTATAATCTTTTGGATGTAGATAAGATATTGCCCGACCTCTTTTCCCTTTTCTTCATAGGCATCCTGTATCTTTTTTAGCAACTCATCTTTTAACTGTTCTCTCCATGGAATCGGGTTACGAATACTTTCAGATTGCGGCATCTCCACCTTTATACCGAAGGTGTTCAGTATCAATAACCTGAAATTGTCCATGTTCCACATAAACGGTTTTACCTGCAGACTCATAAACTCTTCAAACCCCTCTTCAAGTGTTTCTTCCATAAATTCTTTTATGTAGGTATTCAGGTTTTTACCTTCAAGTATGTCCTGTCTGAGTGCATAGATGATTTTTCTCTGTTCATTCAATACGTTATCAAACTCAAGAAGTTGCTTCCTTATCTCAAAATTTCTCGCTTCTACCTTCTTCTGAGCGTTGTTAATCATTTTGGTTATCAGCGGATGCGTTATGGCCTCACCTTCAGGCAGATGCCCCATAACCCCGAGCATACGTTCCGACCCGAAAATTCTTAAAAGGTCATCATCCAGTGAAAGATAAAACTTTGAGGAACCCGGGTCGCCCTGTCTTCCTGCACGTCCCTTCAACTGGTTATCTATCCGTCGCGCTTCATACCTTTCACTGCCTATTACATGCAGACCTCCTGCCTCCACGACCTTCTGGTGGTCCTCCTGCCATGGAGTTTTATACCTCTCAAGCAGACTTTCGTAAACCTCTTTAAATTCTTCTGGTGTCTTTTCAAGTTCTTCCCGTGCCTTTTGCCACTCATCCTCATAACGGGTTCTGTTCTGCTCGTATTCTTCTCTTGCTTTTTTCAGTTCTGTATCATACTGTGCATATTCTTTTTCGTATTCTGTCAACAGTCTCTTGTACTCTTTTTCCGCAGAACTATAGTCTTCTTCCAGAAGACCTGCCTTTATCTCTTTCTCCAGCGTATTCCTTATTTCAAGATACGGACTGTATAGCCTGCTTTCATTTTCTCTGAACCTTTTCAGTACCTCTTCTACATTTTCCCTGTTCCCTGTAAGGTTTTCGGCCGTCTCCCGGATGTATTCAATGTAACGGTCTTGTTTCCCTCTGGCTTTCTGGAAAAGGCCTTTATCAACGGGGATTTTTGTGGAAAATGTATCTTCAAAAATGGAAAGGTATTTCTTTATGGCCTCTTCATAAGACTCCAGAAGGGTTAAAATTTTTCTTATCCCCTCTGCTGATGATGCTTCTGCACTGTTCAGCATCTCGGTCATACTGTTTCTTTTCTCCTCTATATCTTCCTGCAGGACGATACCAAACCTTGCTTTTAGTGAGTTTTTGAAGGCGAGGTACTCTCTGTAGGTTCTGCCTGCGGCCTCTTTAAAGTCTTTCAACCTTTCCTGTTTGTCTTTGAAGGTGTTTTGTGCCTCTGCAAGGTCAGCCGAGGCTCTGTCGTGCAGTTCTCTCAATTTTAAAAGGCGGGGCTGGTATCTTTCAAATGAACCGCCGCCCTGTTTGCTGAAAACAGTCCTTTCAAACAGGTCATTGGCCTTCCTGTCGAGAGAAACAAAAACCGATTCTTTTTCGTTGAGTTGTTGCCTTATGGAATCAATCTTTGCCTTGTAGTTTTTTTCGGCATCCGACAGCCTTTTTTTGTATGTGTTTTCTATCTCTGTCAGAACTCCTGCGAACTCTTGCTCTCTATTTTTATCCCCTGTTTTCGTCTTCTTTCTGGACCATATAACCTTGATGGTCTCCTCTCTCGCAAGTATTTCAGGGTTGCCTCCCAGTATAATGTCCACGCCACGGCCTGCCATCTGGGTGGCTATCGTTACTGCTCTGGGACGGCCTGCCTGAGCAATGATGGCGGCTTCCGCCTCATGGTTTTTGCCGTGCAGAACATTGTGAGGTATATTCTTTCTGCTCAGGTATCTGCTCAGTTTTTCAGCCTTCTCAATGGAAGCGGTTCCTATAAGGATGGGACGGTTTTCTTTGAAGGTTTTTTCTATCTCTTCGGTGATTACCTTGAACTTATCGTTTTCTGTTTTGTAGATTTCGTCATCGTGTTCCGTCCTTTGCAATTCTTTGTTTGTGGGCAGGGCTATTACATCTGTATTATAAATTTCCTTGAACTCAACCGATTCGGTTAAAGCGGTTCCTGTCATTCCTGCGATTTTTTTATACAGTTTGAAATAGTTCTGGAAAGAGATGGTGGCAAGGGTCTGGTTTTCCCTTTCAATCCTCACCCCTTCCTTGGCTTCTATCGCCTGATGCAGCCCATCACTCCATCTCCTGCCCGGCATAATTCGCCCTGTAAACTCATCCACTATCACAACCTGTCCATTCTTAACGATGTATTCCTGGTCCCTCTTGAAGAAGTTGTGAGCCCTGAGTGCCTGATTTATGTGGTGCACCCTTTCGGTGTTTGAACCGTCATAGAGATTCTGGATGCCCATCAGCCGTTCGCACTTATGTACGCCTTCGTCTGTGAGGGACACGGACTGCCCTTCTTCGTCCAGTGTAAAGTCCGTATCCTTGTTAAGTTTTCTGACCAAACGGTCTATCTCATAGTACAGTTGGGTTGTCTCCTCTGACGGTCCTGAAATAATCAAAGGGGTACGTGCCTCGTCTATAAGTATGGAGTCCACCTCGTCAATGATGGCATAATTCAGTTCTCTCTGAACCTGTGTCTCTTCCCTCACAGCCATGTTATCTCTGAGGTAGTCAAAACCGAATTCGCTGCCCACCCCGTAGGTTATATCACAGTTATACGATTCTTTCCTTTCGGCAGGACGCAGATACAGAAACCTTGAGTCTGCCGGCAGGTATGTCGGGTCAAAGACAAAGGCAGATGCGGAGTACGGGCCTTTTGCCTCTTTATAGGATATGATGCATCCTATCGACAGTCCGAGATAGTCGTAGATGGCTCCCATCCACTGTGTATCTCTTTTGGCGAGGTAGTCGTTAACGGTGACAAGGTGGCATCCTTTCCCTTCAAGGGCATTCAGGAAAAGAGGCAGGGTGGCAACAAGGGTTTTCCCTTCACCCGTTGCCATCTCCGCTATTTTGCCCTTATGCAGGACTATTCCGCCAAGAATCTGCACGTCAAAGTGCCTCATATTAAGGGTTCTTCTTGCAGCCTCACGGACAAGGGCAAATCCTTCAATAAGACAGGTATCTGCAGACTCCCCTTCCTGTATCCTTTTCCGGAGAATATCTGTCTGTTTTTGCATCTCCTCTCTGGACAGGTTTTTAATGCCCCCTTCTTTTTCATTCACGCCTTTCAGCAAAGAGAGGGTTTCCTGCATCATGGCATATTTTTCTTTGTTGAACAGACGGTTTATGATGTACCTTGTGCCGGGGTTCAATGACCTGAAGTTAGAGAAGAGTTGTTCATAGTATTGCACTTGAAAAGCACCTCGCTTTTAGGGCAGTGATTAGTGAATAGTGATAATCTATTGATTCCTGTGTCAGACACTTTTCCGCCTGGCACTTACCACTGTTTTTGGTGAGTTTTTAACTTGCCACTAATCGCTCTCCACTGTCTTGTATGGTGCCGGGGGGCAGAATCGGACTGCCTACGCCAGCCTTTTCAGGGCTGCGCTCTACCAATGAGCTACCCCGGCTTGAAAAATTAAATTCCCGACTTGCTTTCCCTCTCTTAAACGCCAGAAATCAGGATACCAGAAACTTTTCACCTTGTCAACAGGCACACGCAGATTTTTTTATCAGTTGATTAACATTGAACTGGGCAAGTACAGAACAACCAGAATAGTCTCCCTGAAAAGTTTTCTGTTCCTTTTCGTTTTTATCCGCTCAATAATGTTTGCTTTTGTTTCAACTCCGGAATAATTTGGTATCAGCGGGTCTTCCACCTACTTATATTGTACCTTTCTCAATTAACGTAACCTGAAGTGGACGACTGCCCTTTTGTCATTGGGGAGAATATTGCAAAATTTCTCTCAAAAGGGTATAGTTAAAAGGTTATGGAAAACCAACTGGGGTATGTAAAGAAAAGGGATGGTAGAACCGTCCCTTTTGACAAGAGTAAGATATCTGAAGCCATATTCAAGGCAGCACAGAGTGTAGGCGGACAGGACAGGTATCTTGCCGATGACCTTGCCGAGGTTGTCAGGCTCTATCTTGTCAGGGAATACAAAGGGGATATTCCTTCAGTTGAAGACATACAGGATGTGGTGGAAAGGATTCTGATAAAGACCGGACATGCAAAAACTGCAAAATCCTATATCCTTTACAGGCAGAAGAGGGCAAGAGCAAGAGCAATAAGGGAAGGGATTGTGCCAGAAGATTTATCCGAAAGGCAGCAGGAAAGGACTGAATCCTCAAGGGATATAGAACTGCATGTCAGAAGAAGTGACAATAATATCAGCAGGTGGGATAAAAACAGGGTTGTTGCGGCTCTTGTGAGAGAGACGGGAATTTCTGAAAACATTGCAGAGATTATAGTCAGCGAGGTTGAGGAAGAGATTATTGCCTCAAAGGTTTCTGTGTTATCGTCTTCCCTTGTAAGGGAACTTGTCAATGCGAAACTTGTGCAGTACGGGTTTGAAAGTGAAAGAAAGCAGCATGCAAGAATCGGTCTGCCCTTGTATGACGTTAATATCCTTTTCAAGGAATTCAGCGGTTTGCCTGACACCCTTTCTCTCAGTCTGGGACGAGCTGTCAAAAAAGAGTTTGCCTTGAACTCAGTTTTTCCTGATAATCTCGTTGAAAAACACCTGCGCGGGGAGGTAATCATCCGCAACGTAGAGGGAATAGACAGGTGTTTTTCTGCAAACGTTCCTCTGTCTGCATCCGAAGGTGAATATGCTGACGCAGCGGAGAAGGACTGTAACATCTGGATACCTCTTGTGGAAGACAGTCTCGTTCTCCGCCCTCCGTCAGAAGGGGTACTTGAGGTCATTGAAACAGGAGACAGTAGTTATGCAGATTTTTTTAAATTGGAGGTGCCTTTTAAAGGGGTGTCTGGAAAACTGGTGCAAGGAGCTGCAAAGCGTAAAACACCGATTGTATTCAGGATAGAAGACAGGGATGAGATGGAACAATTTATTGAAGCAGGAGAAGAAACGATTTCAGGGTATAAGGTAACTGTCTCCCGTGCCGGCGACAGAAGCATCCTTGTGTTAAACAGAGTTTTTTTAAATCTCCCGTTGATAGAGAATTATGCGGAACAGGAGGGTATAGAAAACAAGGATTATCTGAATAACCTGATACCATTGTGTTCAGAAACATTGCAAAAACAGGAGAAGTTTTTTTCTGAAACATTTGCGGGCAGAGAATTGTTGAAGAACCCCGGCAGTGTACAGGAAACAATAGAGATTGAATTTCCCTGTACATCTTTTACCAAAACAGTGCAACTTATAGACAGCAGGTTTTT
>CAYORP010000080.1:0-4277 GCA_964406415.1 uncultured bacterium | reverse complement strand
CCGCTGAACCGTTCCGGTCTTACCTGCTATCTCTATACCCGGAACTCTCGCCTGCCCCCCTGTACCGAACAGAACCACATTTTTCAATCCTCTTTTCAGTATATCAATCGTTTCCGAACTGACGTACACCGCCTGTTTGATAACGGGAACAAACTCCTTGACTTGATTGCCATCGGGCGAAATAATTTCTTTTACCAGGTAAGGCTTCCAGATATTACCGCCATTAGCCACCGTGGATATCAGCGACAATAACTGTATCGGCGTTGTCAGTATGGGACCCTGTCCTATTGAAAGATTCAAAGGGTCTATTTCATATCTTCCCGGCAGGTAGCCGCCTTTCTCTCCGGGCAGGTCAATACCTGTGGCCTGCCCGAGGTTAAAGAGTGAGGCGAACTCCAGCATCTTTGACACACCAACCTTTAAACCCACTATTCCAAAAAATATATTGCAGGAATAAGGTAGTGCAAGGTTTATATCCACCCAGCCATGCCCTTCCTCTTTCCAGCAGTGGAAAACCCTGTCCGCAACCTCAATAGAGCCCGTGCATTCAATACGGTCATATTCTTCTATCGCTCGCGTTTCAAGTGCCGCTATCTCAGTAACTATCTTAAAGACCGAACCAGGAGAATATGTCCCCTGTATTACCCTGTTAAGAAAAGGATACCCGCTCTTTCCAAAATATTCCTGAAGGGCTTCCGGGGCAAAACCGGGTTTACTCACAAGTGCGAGTATCTGACCATTTCTCGGGTCCATCGCCACAACACACCCTCTCCTTTTGCCAAGTTCATCGTACGCTATTTCCTGTACGACCTGGTCAATTGTTAATATCAGGTTATTGCCTGATTTGGATTCCCTTCTACCCAGAATCTTCCTCTGATGCCCGAGGGCATCAACCTCAACCTGCAACCCTCCCGAAACACCCCTGAGATATTCATCATAAACCTTTTCTAACCCATCCTGCCCTATGGAATCACCTGGATGATAACCCTTTTCTATATAAGACCTTAACTGCTGCTCGGTTATCTCTCCGGTATAACCTACAACGTGACAGTTTTTCTCTCCAAAAAGATGCTCTCTTGCCAGGCCTTCCTGTATAAAAACTCCGGGAAGTTCCATCGCTTTTTCTTCTATAAGAGAAACCTCCTCTTTGCTGATTTTCCTTTTCAGGTAGACCCTGTCAAAAGGGTTGCCATATTTATTCTTGAACCTGCGCAATATGGCAGACCTATCCACAGATATGATTTCAGCGAGAATCTCCGCTTCTTCTTCAGGATATTCAACATCATATGGGACAAAAACAAGATCTAAAGATGGTGAATCTTTAACAATCAATCTTCTATTCCTGTCGTAAATATTTCCTCTCGGAGTTCCTGTTTTGATAATCCTTATGCAGTTTTTGTTCGCAAGTTCCCGGTAATAAGAATATCTTACAACCTGAAGGTAAAAAACTCTCAGTATAATTATGGCAAACGCAATTTTTGTCAGATTGATAAGTATTGTTTTTTCTCTTTCCATCTTAATTTTCTCATTCCGACTTCAATGACAAAAAGGATTACAGCATTATAAAAAGCAAAAAGTGCAGAATATTTTAATAAGGCATATGTACTCCACAAAAAACCTTTCTGTTGTCCAAACAACAACATCAGGAAGTAACACAAACTGAATATAAATGCTCCGGCAAATCTACCTGGCAGGCTCACAGGTCTAAAAAGACAGTTAATATATATAATGACCAGAAAGATAAAACTGGAAACTCCCGGTATCCCTCTGGAGATAACATCGTAGAGAATGCCTGTAAAAAAAGACAGCATGAGTGCAATTTCTCTATCCCCTTCCCATGCAAGTATGAGAAGCCATATAAGAAAAAAAGACGGCACAATGGCCATCCTCAGGTAATTCATAACAAATACCTGGAGCCCTCCCATAATTAAAAACTGTTCAACCATCCTTATCAGTTTTTTATTCACCTGCCAGTACCTCATAAATACCTGAAAAACAGCCATACGGTTTTACGTAAACTTCAAGAAAAAGCGAATCTGCAGACTTTTCAATTCTTACTACCTCTCCCACCTCTATGCCCCTGAGATAAAAATCGCTGTACCCGGAGGTTAAAACCTTATCTCCTTTTTTCAATACGCTGTCTGATGGGATGTACTTAAGAGACACATACGGAACATTTCCCCCTTCCAATATTCCTACTTCTCCTGTGCTTTCGGTAACGACACTGATTTTTGATTTTACGTTGAAAATGGTTACTACGGTGGATGTGCTATTTCTCGTTGACAGAATTCTACCGACCAGAAACTGGTCTCTGGAAAGGACAGGCATACCCTCTTTCAATCCATCCTGTACACCCTTGTCTATAATAAGTTCCGCAGGGAAAACGAAAGGCCTTATTGAAATAACCTCCGCTACGGTAAATTTTTTCAAATAGTCTTTGTCTGTTTTTATGTCAAGAATCTTCCTGAGCCGTATGTTCTCCGCAATCAGTTCTTCATAGTTTATCTTTTGCTCTTCTGAATCTTCATCGTTCTCAACAAACCTGAGTTTTCTTACATAACTATTCTCTATTATGAGCAAGGAGAAAAACAGCCCTAATATAAACAGCACCTCTTTTCTAAAACGCCATAACATTGCATCTTTACCTGTCAGTCCTGCGGGAACTGCTTGAAATAATTAACCTCTTCCAGCATTTTGCCGGTCCCTCTGACCACCGCCGTTAAAGGATTGTCCGGCAGCAATACCGGCAGTTTGGTTTCCTGAGATATAAGTTTATCAATCCCTTTCAATAATGCACCGCCACCCGCAATGGCCAGCCCTCTTTCTATCAGGTCACTGGATAACTCAGGAGGAGTCTCCTCAAGAATATCTCTTATTGCATTTACTATCTGGGAAAGCGTATCCTTCAACGCCTCTCTGATTTCTTCAGAATTTATTTTGACCATTTTAGGCAGCCCTTCCACAAGACTTCTGCCGTTCACGTCTAATGTTAACTCTTCATCAAGTGGAAAAGCAGAACCGATTTTTATCTTAATCTCTTCAGCCGTACGTTCACCTATTAAAAGGTTGTACTTCTTTTTCAGGTATTCAATAATTGCCTCGTCCATTTCATTACCTGCAACCCTCAGACTCCTTGTGAGAACTATGCCTCCGAGAGATATAACAGCCATTTCTGTCGTTCCGCCACCTATGTCAAGGATAAAACTCCCGCAGGGTTCAGCTACCGGCAGACCGACTCCTATAGCAGCCGCCATTGGTTCCTCAACAAGATGTACCTTTCTTGCGCCGGCCTTCAGAGCAGTCTCCTTCACGGCTCTTCTTTCTACACCTGTTATCCCTGAAGGAACCGCAATAACTATCCTGGGAGGCAGAATGAAGCGGTGCCTTGGGGTCTTAACACGCATAATAAAATATCTCAACATGGACTCACACGCTTCAAAATCTGCTATAACGCCGTCCTTCATAGGTTTCATTGCAGTGATGTTTGACGGCGTCTTACCCAGCATCCTCTTCGCCTCGTTACCAACAGCCACAACCTCTTTGGTAGAAAGGTTTATCGTGACTATGGACGGTTCCATCAAAATGACACCTTTACCGCTAACAAAAACGCAGGTATTGGCTGTACCGAGGTCAATACCCAGGTCATTAGAAAAAAACTGTAAGATTTTAACCATCTTTTTCTCCCTCATTTTCATTTTCTTCCAGCAGTTTCACAAAAACACCAACGATATTATTGTCAAACTGTACACCTGCCCATTTTTTAAGTTCAGCGACTGCATCTTGTTTTACAAAACTCTTTCTGTAGGGCCTCTCGGAAATCATTGCGCTGTAGGCATCCGCCACGGACAGAATTTTTGCAAAAAGAGGTATCTCCTCACCTTTTAACCTTTTCGGATATCCTCTCCCATCAATCCTTTCGTGATGGTAAAAACAGGCATCCATCTCTTCTTTTCTCAGTCCAAGGGGCTCCAGTATTTTAACCGTTATCTCAGGATGTTTCCTTATAAGTTCCATCTCTTTTTCACTCAAAGGGCCTGGTTTAAGAAGTATCTCATCCTTTATTCCAAGTTTTCCAAGGTCATGAAGGTAAGAAGCATTTCTTAATATTTCAAGTTCTTCACCCGTAAGCCCTAAATGTTTACCGATGAGGAATGAATAATATGCCACCTGTGCAGAGTGCCCTTTTGTATATGCATCCCTGGCTTCAAGAGAGTTTACAAGCGACCTTATGGAATTAAGGTAAGAATTTTTTACCGCATCAAAGAGGTTTGCATTTT
>CAYORP010000079.1:0-6717 GCA_964406415.1 uncultured bacterium | reverse complement strand
AATTCTTGATAGATAAAACGTTTTAGTAAAACTGTTTAAGTAAATAAGGATTATCTAAAAAATTGGAGGGCCTTATAAATGAAAAAAATAAAGAAAATTAGACTATCTCTTTTCTTTCTCTCACTTGTCTATCTATCTACTGCTTACCCTTCATTTTCTGATACTAAAATATTTATAAAAGAAGACTCTCTGAAAGAGACTGCAGAAGATTTTTCTTATTACCTTGAAAAAATAAAAAAAGAGAAGTTTGAGGTTTCAAAAGACAGATTTGAAAACAGAGGTATTCTGCTGGGACTGACAGAAGATTGTCAGGACATCAATGGTACCCTACATCTTAAAGACAGGTCACTTGAAGCCTTTTACATAAAGGCAAACAAAGAGATTATAGTCATCGTTGGGAATTCTCCTCTTGCAGTGCAACATGGAATGTATGCTTATCTCTACGAACTCGGATGCAGATGGTTCTTCCCCGGAGAAAGATGGACGATTATTCCAGAGAAAGATTCAGTCTATATGGATTTTGAAACACTGCAGGACCCTGACTTCAAGTACAGAAGGATATGGTATGGCTATGGCACTGGCAGCGGAGAAAAATGGGAGGGTGGAAAAATAGCAAAGGATTATGCTATATGGAGTAAAGGTAATCTCCAAGGAGGAATAGCCGACTTTAACTGTGGGCACAGTTGGGGTGGTATTGTAAGTAGAAACAAAAAGGAATTTGAAGAACATCCCGAGTATTTTGCCTTACAAGAAGATGGAAAATCAAGATACAATACAGGGAACGTGAAATTCTGCTGCTCAAATCCAGGCCTTCTGGAACTGGTGGCTAAAGACAGAATAAAATTACTTGGTGAAGAAAAAGGGAAAAAGTCTTATTCGTTTATGGTTTCAGTTGACCCCTCTGATGGACACGGATACTGTCACTGTGAAAACTGCAAGAAACTTGGTAACTCAACAGACAGGGTTATCTATTTAGCAAATTACGTGGCAAAAAAAATCAGAGAGGTCTATCCTGATGGATGGGTTGGACTTTATGCCTATTCGGACCATCAGATTCCACCAACAATAGACATTGAACCAAATGTTTATATTCAGATTGCAATGGCATTTAACCGAACACAATACTCCTATGATGAACTGATAGAGGCATGGGGGGACAAAGCAGGAGCGATTGGTATAAGAGAATATTATGGAGTAATGGCGTGGGACTGGGACCTACCCGGAAAGGGAAGAGGCGGAGATATAAATTACCATAAAGAGAAGATTCCTTACTGGAAAGAACATGGAGCTACCTCAATAAGTACGGAAACAACAAATGGCTGGGGCTATAAAGGACCCGGACACTATATAGCCGCAAAACTTATGTGGGATATCAATGCCAGTATAGATAAACTCACTGATGATTTCTTTGAGAAGTCTTTCGGAGAAGCAAAGAATGAGATAAAGAGCCTTTATAAAATGTGGCAAGGGGTGTCTGTCCTGACCAACGGGGATATTTACAAATACCTTGAAAAACTGAGAATCTCTTCTGAGGTTGAAACAGGAAAAAACATTCAGAAAAGACTCAATGACCTGAAGGCATATCTCCACTATGTTATTTTATACTATGACTTCCAAAACTCTACAGAAGGGGAAGACGCAAGAAAAAAGTTCTTCAGTCTTATGGAATATACATATCGGATAAAAACAAGAAATCTGGTACACAGTTATGCCCTTGCAAGACGTATCGCAAATTATAAGTTCCCTCCAAAACTCTTTAAGGGATTACAGGAGGGAGAGAGAGGGAAAGATAAAAGAGAAAACATAATAGAGAAGTGGTGGATATTTAATAAAGACTGTGAATGGCAGAAAAATGAGAATGAGATTACAGATGCAGAGATTGAGAGTTTATTTTTAAGGGATTACGAGAGATTTAAGGAATATAAAAACGAGACAGTATCTTTTTCAAAAAACCTGGTCTATATCTCCTTAAATAAAATTGACGGGGTCAAAAATGGCGAAACAAAAGACCCTACATTCAGATTTAAAAATACATTTTACATTCTCTTTGAGGGTGAAAAAATCCCGATAGAAATTGAAGGAATCGGCAATACATCAATCTCTTCATATAGACTGGATGAAACGGCTATAGAAAGTTTCAATATAAGGAAGGGGGAGAAAAAAGAGGTTATTTTAACTGTGGATAAAAAAGGCCTTTATAAGATTGTTTTCAACGGCCACTATAAGTTGAAATTTCCTGAAGATTTAAAGTTTGTTGGGGAGGCATCAAAAGATTCTCAACTAAGTCATTCACCATACGCTGGTCCCTGTTATTTTTATGTCTCTAAGGGAACAAAGAAGGTCATTGCCTATTATGGAGCAAGATTGATTATAACAAAACCAGATGGAACAGTGGAAAAATATCTATCAAAAGAAAAACCATCTCCTGTTGAGATAGAGGTAGGAGTGGGTAACGATGGTAAGATATGGTGTGTGAACTGGCTCACTGCAGGAGGTTTTTTCTTTTTGAATGTCCCTCCTTATTGCAGTTTCTCCGACAGGTTTATTTTACTACCTGAAGAGGTTATTAAAAAGGATAATCTTTAAAAAATGGTTAAGCGAAAAAGAGTAACAATAAAAACAATAGCAAGTGAAGCAGGCGTTTCAATCGCAACTGTCTCCAGTATCTTAAACAACAAAAAAGGTTTTGTTGTAAGGGAAAATACGAGGAATAAGATTTTTAAAACAGTAGAAAGATTGGGCTACAAGCCAGACTATATTGCAAGAAGTTTGAAAAGCCAGAAGACAAATACGATTGGTTTTATTGTGCCTCTTTTGAGTACCGGTGTAACCTTAAGTGATATTGAAATTCTTGAAGCACTCACCAGAGAGAAAAACTATCATCTTTTTATCGGTTATTCAAAAGGTTTTCTGAAGGAAGAAGAAGACCTCTTAGAAGAATTTTATTCCAGAAGGGTTGATGGAGTTATACTTGTCCCATCAGGTTTGAAACTACTAAACAGGACACTATTAAAACTGTCTGAAGAGAAATTTCCTGTGGTCTCAATCACAAAACCATACAGGGTTAAGATACCTTATGTTTCCACAGACTATAAAAAGGGCGGTTATATGGCAACTGAATATCTGATAAAGACCGGATATAAAAGAATCGGTTTCTTAGGAGGCGATTTAGGATTTCAAACAATAAGAGAGAGGCTTAATGGTTTTAAAAAAGCACTCAATGACTATGGATTAGGAGTTGACGAATCTCTAATCTTCCAGATTCCAAAAGAGAAAGAATCAGATAATAGATATATCAGTAATCTCTGCTCTGATATCACAGGTCAAAAAATAGATGCTGTATTTTCAAGTAGTGACCATCTTGCAATTTTCCTTATAAAGGCGGCACTTGAAAAAGGGAAGAGGATTCCAGAAGACCTATCAATTATTGGGTTCAATGACAGTGAACTATCTATCTTGTCCCCTATACCTGTAACCACAATAAGGCAGCCTGTGAAAGACCTGACAGAAACGGCTTTCAAAATCCTTTTAGAAATGATTGAAGGGGAAAAGTTGAATCAGGAAAGAGTAATTTTTAAACCCGAACTGATAGTCAGAGAATCAACAAAAACAATCCTTTAATTTTTTAAAAATGAGGTAAAAAGAGTATGGATATAATAACGAAGAGAATTATGGATGCATTCACAATAGGTCTAATTCTGGTAAATCTTCAACTCTTCGGGGAGACTCAAAAAATGGATGTGGTTGTTGCACAGAACGGTAAGACCGAAGCAGTCATTCTCATAGACCCAAAAGAGGGAAAAGATAGGCTCGCAGCAGAAGACCTGTCAAAATATATAGGGATAATGACAGGTGCACATCCCAAAATCATAGAAAAAAAAGAAGAGATAGATAAATCCCTGAAAATAAAAGATAAACCACTCTTTATTATCGGCTCTCTTGCCTTAAGTGAGAATCCCGAATTATCAAAACGCCTTGAGAGGGTTAAAAAAACGAAGATTATCCTCCGAGCAGATGCTGTCACCCTACTGAGAGACAAAAACAGAATCTACCTTGCTGGCAGTAATGGAGACTCACATTGTTTTGCAGTTGCTGAACTTCTCAGGATGTGGGGCTGCAGGTTTTTTATGCCGACAGAGTTTGGAGAGTCCATCCCGGTCTATAAAAAACTTATAATTGGAGACCTGGACCACACATATGCACCACCTTTTGAGGTCAGAAGATACTGGATTTCATGGCTTGGTGATACCACAGGCAAGGATGAGTTTATGAGACTCAATATGATGAATAATGAATTTGTGCCGTCCGGTCATTGTTTAGCACGATATACAAAAGAGATTGCCCCTCAAGGAAATCCCTTCCATGTCCCTTTATCAGAAAAATCAACAGCAGAGCATGTTGCTTCTGAGATTGAAGACAGGTTCAGAAAAGGAGAAAGAATAATGCTGGGTATGGAAGATGGATTATATCAGTCTGATTCTCCAAAAGATAAGGAACTTATGTCCTACCAGTATGACAAGTACTTTATGACACAGTCTATGACAGATGTTTTTATGGAGTTTTACAACAATGTCGCTGAGATTCTGATGAGTAAATATCCAGAGAGTGGGTCTAAGATTGGATTTTTAGCATACTCTAATAATACGATTCCTCCAGTAAAAACAAAGATTGCAAAACCACCACTTGTAGCATATCTGGCTCCTATAGATATTGACCCAATACATGGAATGGACAGCCCTGACTCTCCACCACGTCAGGAATACAAAGAGATGATGTATAAGTGGGCAAAGGTTATGGAAGGGAGACTGGTTATCTATGACTATGACCAGGGGATGCTTGTCTGGAGGGATATACCTGCTCCTTCTTTATCTTCTGTGAGGCAGGATATGAAACACTATCGGAATGCAGGTATACTCGGTGTTGACACAGAAAGCAGAGGTGCCTTTGCAACAACATTTATAAATCTTTACATCAGGGCAAGGCTTATGTGGAACCCAGATGAGGATGTTGATAGACTTATCTCCGAGTTCTATCCGGCGTTCTATGGACCTGCTGATAAACCAATGTCAGAATACTGGAATGCTATATTCAAAGCATGGGAAGAGACCATTGTCACTGAGCACGAGTACTTTGTTGCTCCTGCTATCTATACAGAGCAACTTATTCAGTTCCTTGAAAGGAAGTTAAATGAAGCCGAAAGAATTGTAGAGAAGATTTCCCGTAAGAAAGAGAGAGACAGGAATGAAAGACTTTATATAGAAAGGATAAGGTTTACAAGGCTGGGTTTTGAAGTCCTGAAAAGTTATATGGCAATGGTGAAGGCATCTGCAACTGAGGTAAACTATGCTGATGCGGTCAGGTATGGCGAAAGGGGCCTTGCTGAAAGAGAAAAGATGACCGCTATGAGTGGCATCCTTACAACCTATAAGAGAATCGGAGAGCGTGGTTATGCCTGGTGGCCGGGGGAAGTCAAACAGTATTCAGAACTCCTCAAACTAACTGATGGACCTAAAGGCTATCTAATAGAGAAGATGCCACTTGAATGGGAATTTATAAGAGACAAAGAAAACAAGGGGGTAGAGAAAGGGTATTTTATCTTTCCCATTGACCTCTCTTACTGGAACAAAAACCACAAAAAGTATACTGCTAAAATGAGGAAGGACTACCCTGTTGAGGAATGGGAAAAGGTCAGAACTGACCTTTACATACAAGCCCAGGGTATAAGAGAGAAGGACAGTCAGGGATATACAGGTCATGCCTGGTATAGGACAGAGATGAGTTTGAGCAAAGCAGATATAGAAGGGAATATACACATCCTATTCCCCGGGCTCTTCAATGAGGCATGGTTTTATGTCAATGACGTTGAGGTCTCTCACAGAAAACTCAATTCACCTCTATGGTGGTACAACGACTACCGTTTTGAGTGGGATGTAAACCTTACGAACATATTAAAAGAGGGGAAAAACACTTTTGCCCTGAGAATCTACAATCCCCATCATATGGGTGGAATCTTCAGAAGGCCCTTTCTATATAGACTGGAGGATACCATTCAATAACCTTTAATATCCTCTACATCCTATTTCTCTTTTCCAGAAATTATTGGACCATTGAAAAAAACTTGACAAATTTTTTGTTTATGTTACATTTTAGTGTGTTGGTAAAACGTTTAAGTAAAGGAGGTGAATAAAATGAAAAAGAAAGTAAGAGATTGCTTCATAAAAAACTCTCGCAATGACAACAGAGTGTTTTGAGACCGGACATATATCCGAAGAAAGAAGTAAGTCGCAATGATATAAAACCGGTCATTACCTCCTCTGGGAGGTCAGGCCGGATGGAGATAAAGAAAGCAGGTATAGAAGCAGTATTAGACTTAGAGGCAAAAGGCGAGAAGAAGAAGCGGTTCAGCGGGCAGGAGAAGCTGCTCATTTTAAGCGAGATAGACGGCAAAGATACAACGCTGGAGATGACAGCGGAGCGGTACAACCTGGCGGTGGGCACACTAAAGCGGTGGCTGGAGAAGCGGAAAGCCGCGATAAACAAAGAAGACCCGTTAGGGTTGAACGGCTTAACAGATACCAGCAGCAGGCCCAGGCGAATCAGCAACCGTCTGCCCAGGGCGACAGAAGAGCGGATAATAATCTGCTGGCAGGAGAAACCCGGACTAGGTCCCAGCCAGATACACTATCAACTGAAGCGAGAAGGGCTGAAGGCAAGCAC
>CAYORP010000078.1:0-5563 GCA_964406415.1 uncultured bacterium | reverse complement strand
CCTTCATCGGCTACAGCAAGGACTATAAACAGGTCTATCTTTATCTTGAGAATACCGGTGCAAAGCCCGCAAAAATAAAACAACTTTTCTGTCAGGATAAAGGAATTAGAGAAGACTGTTACATTCCGGAAGATACTATTTTACCTTCTTCAAAAGCACTGATTATCTACACGCCAGATAGTCCGCTTCGTCCCGGCAGTTATCTCTCGTTTCGCGCAATAACTGAAGAAGGTCCCGCCGTCCATTCAATCAGCAGGTTGTATTCCCATTTCCCGATAGCTGCGTGGGGAACAGACTTTAGGACGGAACTGGGCTTTGACCCTGAGAACTTTGAGATGCGGTATCCAAAGAACAAAGAGGCGTTTCAGAAATATAAAGATGAGCCGTATTTCAGAGCATATCAACTACTGGAAGACCCTACCTGTACAGATGGACTGAAGAAACAGATTGTGGGGACAAGTGCCAGAGAAATTATTGAACAGGCAAGAGAAACATATAAATATGACCCAAACCACCCGACTCTTATACATATCTGCGAGCACCAGAAACCTGACTGCTACTTTGTTTATGGAGAAATTACCGACATAGGGGTTGTCAATCCATATGAGATAATCTTTTACCGCAACCCGCCTGAAAAGAATGCATATTACACAGCGCTTGGAAAACTTGCTTCCGAACCGAGGCCCCTGTGGACAATCCCTGAAGCATTCACATACAGGGGAACAAGGTTCCCCACACCTGAAGAAGAGCGGATAATCGTCTGGTCGCAAATAGGGGAAGGCAGCAAAGGGATATGGTACTATGTTTCCAGTCCGAAAGCAGGTTATCCTGCAAGCCCGTTGTTAGAGGCAGAGATAGGCAGGATAAACAGGGAATTACAGGCATTAAAGGAATATATAGTTATCAGTGAACCTGTTTCTCTGGCGCAGACGGATGCGGAAAAAGTTACTGCATACACCTTACTCTGCGGAGACAAATGGATATTGCTGATACTGGTAAACAACGACCACCAGAGTTATTTTGAAGAGGGGCAGAAACCGTTTACATTCAATCCAAAGGAAAACTTTAAGGCAGAGCTCAGAATACCGCAATGGTTGAAGGTAAAACAGATAACAGAAATAAAATCTGGTGAAACAATAAAAAACATAAACTACCAAACAGAGAAAAATGACCTGATAATTCCCATAGATAGACTGGACATAACAAGGCAGTTTCTGATAACCACAGAGAGGAAATGAAAAAAACAATTTTAAAAATCGTGGTCCTGTTTTTACTCTCAGGAAGTTTCTGTTATTCCCTGGAAATCCCGGAAGAACTATACCTGAAAGCAGAGACCCTATACAACTCCATACCTGATAAAACCCAATCAATGAAAAATATTCCCAGACATAAAGGAATAACAGACCTTTTGGAACAGGTAGCGGGGAAAAGACCGGAAAGCAAAGAATTATTACAAAAGACATACCACCTGATGATAGACAGTTATGACAAACAGGCGCGATATCCCGAGAAACACAATGCAATGAGAAAGTATGCAGCAATTCTATATTCTGAAGACAAAGAACAACAGGCGCACTGGATGAAACAGCAGGCAGATAAACTGTTGGAAGAAGGAGAAACATTAGAAGCAATAACCCTATACAGAATGGCAGCGCAAGAATATCCGGAAACAGAGACAGCCCCAGAAAGTTTATTTATAATATCTGAAATTATTGAAAAAGTAGAGAACAAACAAATGGCAGTGACTCAAACAATAAGAGAATATGAGATGCTGATAAAACAATACCCCAAGACCCAATATGCAGAAGAATCCTATTTATTACTGGTGAAACAATATCAACAAAACCAGGACCATAACAAAGCGATAGAATCTTTAAACATTTTTCTCAGGGAGTATCCAGGAAGTAAAAAATATGAGAATGCCTTATTTCAATTAGGGCTTCTTTACCAGCAGAATAAAAAAGAAAGTGAAGCAAAGAAGATATGGCAAGAGTATCTGAAGAAATATCCTGGAGGTGTTTATTCCAATGTGGTGGAAGCATTTATAGAGGAGGATTAAGTAACTGATCAATTAAAATCCTCGAAAGAGTGATAGAAACAAACAGTAGCATTTACTAAAAAGGAGGCAAAATGTTTACAAAGAAATTAAGATTTTGCATTGCAGTTTTAATAATAAATCTGTTTTTTGTATCTGTGTTGGGTTCTGAAGGAAATGATGTTGAGGAATTCTGTAATTTTTTAAGAACAAAAACAAAAATTGTTAACTCGGGACATATTTCTATTGAAGAGTATAGATATAAATGGAAAAATTTAGATGATTACCAGAAATTTGCTGAGGAACTTAAAAAACATACAACTACTCCTGTGGATAAATTTAAAAAATGGTTGATAGAAGATGGCTCTGTTTATTTGGCGAAAGCAGAGAAAATAAGTTATTCTCAACAAGAGTATTATTTTCAAGGCGAAAATGACCGTTTTATTAGAATTGTTTCAACACCAAAAGAACAGTTGGTTTTCATAGAACAGGCGCGTTTAAAAGATATTCCATTCAGATTAACTGGAAAGATAGAGTATGCAAGTGACGGAAAAAGTATTCAGGAATATACAGAACTAAAAATAGGAAGAAACGGACAATATGAAGAAAAAGGGGAATTATCCATTCGTCCGATTAGCGATTTAACAAAACATGGATATTTCAAACCTTTTTTTGTAGATTACTCTCTTTTCTCTGTTTTGCAAGATACACTTTGTAATGATAAAAATCTCATTTTAACCAAAAAAGATTCCAAATATATTTTTGAACACAATAATCTTAAAGTACAGGCGATTTTTGATTTAACTCTTGCTGGTGGGTTAATTACACATAGAGAGGAAAAGGTAGTTACATATAAGGGGGAAACATTTAATTTGCTCACTGAATTCATAAGTGGAAGTTATTCTAAAGTTAACGATATAGTATATCTTCCGCATTTTTGCTCAACGGGTAAACCTCCTACAACAGATTACCTTTTATATATCGTAAAATGGGACTTGCGACCTGTGAAATCGGAAGAATTAAAAATTCCACTTCCTTTACCAACAACAGTACGTGATTATACTGTTGGAGAAACACCTCGAGTTTTTGAGATTAAATGAAATGGTAAACATTAAAGGGAGGATAGACATTATGAAAAAACACTTAATATTTTTAATTTTGTTTGTAAGTATAGGTTTATTGCTGTTTGGAGTTAATGATATCAAAATAACACAAATCTATTCTAATGTTTTAAATAACCGTGAAATGCAAAAATTCTCTGCTGGGCAAATATGCGGACAGTTATATGAAGAGTGCGATGGGACCGTGTATTGTGGTCCGGGGCAAGGTAACTGTTTAGAGGGTTATTTTGGAGCTTGTGCTAATATAAATTGCACTGGCAACTGTGTCAGTCCTTCAAGTACTATGAAATGTTCACTTGCGTGGGGTATCCCCACCACCAGGACAGTGTAAAGAAGGGGATGTGGAGGCATGGCAACAGGGTTGTATGAGCTATTGTCACGTTCTTCCGTGCTATTGTGCTAGCGCAAAACATATAAATTGTGGATCAAATTGGACTGTACACGAGTGCTGGCGTGAGTAGATACACGAGATATTGTAATAAAATCTGATATTACATTAATGCAAAAACTAAAAATAACTTAAAGGTAATGATGAATAATGATTAATTTTTTCAAAAAAACAGGTATCCTCTGTCTGCTTTTATTCCTGACATACAACCTCTTTGCCCAGTGCAATAGGGAAGATTCCCTATGTGGAACTAAAAGCATACTGGTTGTATATAAATATTTTGGAATAACCCCTGAATTAAGAGAAACAGGCAGATTAATCAGAAGATATCCTGACGGGATGAGTATGTATCAACTCTCCCGTATTTTGGAACGGAAAGGGCTATATACAAAAGGTGTAAAGATAGGCACTGAAGAATTAAAAAAACTGGACATTCCTGCAATCGGATATTTTCATCTTAATCATTTTGCGGTTATAGAAGAATATAGGAATGGGAAATTTAAAGTAGTTGACCTGCCGAATGTGTCTTACCTCACAGATGAAGAACTTGCTTCCAGTTATTCTGGTTTTGCGCTTATGGTTTCCTCAAATGCGGATTTACTGCCGCAGATAGAAAGAGACGGACCTGACATAAGATTTGAAAGATATGAATACCGGTTTAGAAAGGCAAGTTCTGGTAAGAGATTACCTTTTACTTTTAAGATGGAGAACAGAGGGAACCAGTCGCTGGTGATAAAAGGGGTGCGTTCAGGGTGCGGTAGCTGCATAGCCTCAGAAGAAATAACAATCAGCAATAAATTTCTGCTTCCCGGAGAAAGTGGTAGGATAGTCGGTATTTTTGATACAACAGGGAGAACGGACTGGCAAAATGAGGTGGTCTATGTTACGACAAACGACCCTGTAATTCCAATAACGCCCTTATACGTCAGGGGTTTTGTCAAGGGAGGCATTGCAGAGAATGTCAGATACAACCCTTATGAGATAAACTTCGGGGTAAGCAGGAAAGGGCAAACAGTTGAAGGGCAGTTGTATCTGTTCCCCGGCAGGCAAAATTTCAGGATAACGAAGATTGATACGCCCGATTTTTGCGAGGTTACAGTAACGAAACATAGCAACCCGTCAAGGTTTCAATTATATATCATTTTTTCACCGGAAGAGATAGATCCTAATTTTGAAGACACTCTTAAGATATACACAAAACCGAAACAGCATTTTTTATTATCCCTTATCAGAAGAAGTACCAAAATAGAAATTCCTATCAGGGCAGAAGTCAAAGGCCATCTGGTAAGTTTCCCCGAGTTTTTCTTTTTCGGCATAATGGAAATCCCGCAAGAAATAAGCCGTACGATAAACCTCTCTGATTACCTTCAACGAGATTTCAGGATAAAAAACATCACACGGAATGTTGATTGGGTTTCAGTTGTGAAAGAAGAGACCAAAACAAACCCGGGAAAATACCAACTGACAGCTCAACTGAACCCAGAACGCCTCAAGAAAGGAACATCAAAAGGCGAAATCTTCGTTGAAACAAGCCTGTCGGAACATCCTCTCATAATACCCGTATATGTATGGTTAAAATAAAAAATTGCATACTGGGAACTATTTTTGCTGTGTTGGTGTTAAGCAGATTTTCCTGTGCAGAGATTCCCACAGTCAGGCTGTACGTTTTTTCTTCCCCGGACTGTCCCTGATGGGGGATAATAGAACCGGCGAGTCTTGCCCGGTTATCCGGAGAAACAGAGCAACTCTTCTTGCAATTGTAAAAGAGATTATTGTCAATGGACAGGATATCAAAATCAGGATTTTTGTTGATACGCCAGAAGAGGTGATAAATGCGTTTTCAATTCCAGGTGATATAAGCAAGGCAGGGTTTATCAATATAGGTGGTTTTAGAATTGTTGTTAATCTGTTCCGCAGGGGTGTCCCTGCGGGTGGTACGGCGACAGTACACATCCCTGCCACTGTACCCTTGCCCAGATACTGAAGTACAGGCGAAAAATCTCCGGTCCTCTGCTGGAC
>CAYORP010000077.1:0-15249 GCA_964406415.1 uncultured bacterium | reverse complement strand
AGGAGTTATGTAATGGAGATACTCTATGGGGACAAGAGAGATAAACAGCCTGAAGCCGAGGATGTGAAAGAATTCTTAAAGACAGTTGCAGAATCACAGTTTTCCCCGCACAAATCCCCCGGTGCAGGCACAACCGTAAGCATCACAGGTAAAAAGGTAGCAGGGACATCGCTGGTAATGAAAGATACAGTGGTTCATACAGCCATCTTCAACAAGATTGAACAGGAGAAACAGGAAGAAAGATACAGTTATATGAGATATCCATCAGAAAGGCGAAACATCAATATTATCCGAGAAGAATTATGATTAACCCTGAAATAGAAATCAGGAATATGGAAGGGGAAGTAATAAACTCAGTTTGCGATTGGCTCAGATTATCTCCGCCCCAAAAGAAAGAAAAGCAAACGAAGAGTTCTGTCCTGTAATAAATGAATATCTTTTTATAGTTTCCTTGAAGGAAAAATAGATTTGACAAATTGCTATCATATGATAACATAATAGGAGGATGGGTGTCAAGCAAAAGGGTAATAAAAACATTTTTACGCCAATTCAAAAAAACGGAGGGGAAATGAAAGAATATTGTCCCAGGTGCAAAAAGATTGAAGAAGTTGTTGTTGGAGAGAAAGAAGAAACATTTCCTATAAAAGAAGATAAGATAACAATTACTTCGCAAATCGCATATTGTAAAAAATGCAAGCAAGAAGTTTTCAGCGAAAAATTGGATGGGGAGAATATTAGGAAAGTTTATGATATCTATCGTTCAAAACATAATATTTTATCACCTAATCAAATAAAGGAATTAAGAGAAAAATATGGTTTAAGCCAGAGAGCATTAGCAGAATTTTTAGGGTGGGGAGAGGTGACTATCCACAGATATGAAAAGGGTTCACTTCCTGATGAGGTTCATAATGAACTTCTGAGTCTCCTATCAACACCGGAAAATATGTTGAAGATTTATGAACAGAAAGAAAAACAACTTTCTGAGCGTCTAAAAGTAAGCCTTAAAAAAAGGATAAATGGGTTGTTAAACGACAACTCTGTGAGTAAATTGACACAAATCTTTATAGGCGAAACCGAAGCAACTGAATTTACCGGTTATAAGAAATTCAACCTGCAAAAAATGATAGAGATAATTTTATATATACTGAATGGAAAAAAAGAATATAAAACCAAGATAAACAAATTACTTTGGTATATTGATTTTCTTAACTTCAAAAAACAAGTCCGTTCCATTACAGGTAGTTCATATATAAATTTAAAATATGGACCTACACCTGATAGTTATGGATTTATTTTTGAATTGATGATAAAGGAAGAATTTATAGATACGGAAGAAGTTTTTCTTAAAGAAGGCGAACCCAGGGAAATTTTTAAATCTTTTAAAAAATGCAGTAAGGAAATTTTTAGTAGATCTGAAAGAGAAATAATAGATTTTGTCATAGAGTATTTTAAAAACTATTCTGCGGCCGCTATTACAGAAAAATCGCACAAAGAGATTCCCTATAAAAACACAAAAAGAAGACATAAAATTTCCTATGACCTTGCAGAAAAGTTGTCTATTGATTTGCCTTCTTAAATACCTGATTTCCCGAAGAAAACCCCAATCAATATTAGTTGCAAGGTAAAATTATCACACTATTGCAAAGTAAGAGAGTTTTTCCAGTACGGGTTATTGGGGGTTCAGGATATTGTGACCTCTGCAGTGTGTTCCCTTCTGTCGTCAATAAGTTGGATACTTCCCTCCTCTTGATTGACTCCGTCAATCTTCACTTGTGCAACCCGTTCATCTTTTTCTGCCTTCACAACATTTATATGGTAGATGGTCTCTCCGTACCTGTAGTGTATCTTAAATGATTTCCAGTGCTCAGGTATATTGGGATTAATCCGCAGTATATTCTCTGAACGAGTGATTCCTAAAAGCGATTCTAAGATAAGTCGGTACATCCAGCCGGCTGAACCTGTATACCATGTCCATCCTCCCCTGCCGTTGACAGGCGGAACAGAATATACATCGGCGGCAACCACGTATGGCTCAACCTTGTAGGTCTGAATATCTTTCCATGTCTTACCGCGGGCGATGGGGTTTATCATTGCAAGCAATTCCCATGCCCTCTGTTTTTCTCCTGCCTGAGCAATCGCCATAATTGTCCAGACTGCAGCGTGTGTGTACTGACCGCCGTTTTCCCTAACACCCGGCAGGTATCCTTTGATATAGCCTGGTTTCATAGGGGAGTTATTGAAGGGCGGCGTAAGCAGAAGGATGAGCCTTGAATCGGGATTTATGAGCAGTTGCTTCACTGCCTCCATTGCTGAATGTGAGCGTTGTGTGTTGCCTGCCCCGGACAGGACTGCCCAACTTTGTGAAATAGAATCAATCTTACACTCATCGTTAGAGGATGAGCCGAGAGGCTCTCCATTGTCAAAGTAAGCCCGACGATACCACTTTCCATCCCATGCGTATTTATCAAGGTTTTCTTTCAGGCGTGATGCTTCTTTGAGAGAGAACTGTGCAAATTCCGTGTCACCGTATTCGCTTGCAATCTTTGAGAACCTAATGAGTACGCTGTACAGGAAGAATCCTAACCATACACTTTCTCCCTTACCATTTTCCCCTACCTGGTCCAGACTATCATTCCAGTCGCCTGAACCGATGAGCGGTAGACCGTGGCTCCCGTATCTCAAGCCGTTTTTGATTGCACTGACGCAGTGTTCATATAACGTCCCTGTTTCTCCAGTTTGTTCGGGGAGGTCATAATAATTAGTTTCATTTTGATTCAGAGGACGTCCATGCAGAAAGGTGACCTGTTCATTTAGGATTCCGTAGTCGCCGGTAACTTTTACGTAATATTCAGTGACGAAAGGTAGCCACAGAAAATCGTCTGATATACGTGTACGCACACCACGTCCTGTAGGAGGGTGCCACCAGTGCTGTACATCTCCTTCTTTGAACTGTCGCGATGCACACAAGAGTATATGTTTCCTTACCAAGTCGGGGTCAGCGTGAACAAGCGACATCACATCCTGTAGTTGGTCACGGAACCCAATTGCCCCTGAGGATTGATAAAACCCGCTTCGTGCCCAGATACGACAGGCAAGTGTCTGATAGAGCAGCCAGCCATTGGCCAGAATATCTGTTTCTCTGTCAGGCGTTTCCAGTTGCACTGTGCTCAGCATATGCTCCCAGTATTCCTTCACCTGTTCTAAAGATTTTTTGGCAGTTGTTGGTTCTCTGAATCGTCTGACCAGTTCTCTGGCCTCTTCTGTATTTTTACCTGCTCCGAGAATGAATACAACCTCCCTCTCTTCATTTTCTTTTAACTCTATCTGCACCTGCAGGGCGGCACATGGGTCCAGTCCGGCACCCGTTTTGCCTGAAAGCCTCATTCTGCGCATAGCAGAGGGCTTCTCAAGGCAGCCGTTTCGCCCGATGAATTCTGTTCTGTCGCCTGTTATACTTCGTTCTGCGGCATTTACCTCAAAGAAAAAAACGCGGTTTGGGAAGTCTATGCTGAACGGATTTCGTGTAAAGAAAGCACGACTTTCAGTGTCTATTTCACTGGCAATGTGCATCTGCGATTTTTCCCTGTGTTGACCCATAACAGGTTCCATATATCCTGTCACAGAAATTTTTCGTTTGCGTTCGGATTCATTTCGCACTTTTATAGAGATGAACTTTACAGGGTTGTTAATATCCACGTATGTCCACATTTCTGAATTGATACCGCTGTCGGTGTATTCAAATACAGAATACCCGAATCCATGCCTGCTTACGTAAGAGTTTTTCCCTCTGGCGGGAAGCGGAGCAGGAGACCAGAATCTTCCAGTCTCTTCATCCCTGATGTAAAACGCTTCTCCTCCGCGGTCGGTTACCGGGTCATTGTACCAGGGTGTGAGACGAAACTCATGTGCATTTTCACTCCACGTGTACGCAGTTCCGCTTTCTGAAACAACCGTGCCGAATGATGGGTTTGCAAGCACGTTCACCCACGGAACAGGGGTCTGTCGGGATGGCTCGGTGGTTATTACATATTCACGACCGTCAGGTGTAAACCCGCCGATGCCGTTTTTGAAGATAAGGTTGCGGCTTGCAATTTTCTCTGTCTCCGGAGCTCTCAGTGTAAAGATGTTCGGCGGTTTTAGTGCAGGGATGTTTATCTCCTGATATCCCCGGCGTTCCATCTGCTCTGCAATACTTCCGATGTCGGTAATTATAATGCGTGCAGATGTTTGCATCAAAACCTTGTCCGTGTCCGCTATCTGGTCGCTGCGCCTGACAAAGATACCTCCCGGGGTATCGACCAGAGGAGTTTTGGTCCCTGCAAGCAGAGTCATAATACGGTCATGGAGTATCTGACGGTAGCCCGACTGGTCCTCGTTCCAGATAATAAAATCAACAGGTAGGCCCTTTATGCGCCAGTATGTATGTGCATCAACGAGTTTTTCAACCAGTTCAAATTTTGACTCATCGCTTATGCGCAGTAGCAGTATGGGCAGGTCCCCTGAGATGCCGTAGCCCCAGAGTTCGGCCTGACTGCGCCGGTTTCGGGCAAGCAGTTCAGGGTCGGCACGCCGGAAGATATTCGGGTAGATAAGTGTACCGGCGAGTCGTCCGAACAACTGTGCATCGGATTCCGTAATGCCGAGTTGATGAAGAATCACCTGGCTGTGTGTGCAGGCAAGTGCGAATATACGGTCCGCGAAAGACTTATCATGATATTTTCCCACCATAACTATGGCGTCATCGTGTCTCTGTGCAATACCAAATATCATATCCACGGATGCAGTTTGCTCAGGTTCTATATCTATTGTAATCTTAATTGCAACTACAGGGTCAAGGACTGAACCTTCACTATTGGAAAGTTTCTCTCCGCTGGTTACCGCATCGGGGTTGCGAAGGGTTCTTCCTCTTCCGATGAAACGTGCCCTGTCGGTCTCATAAGAGATATTCTTTAGAGATGCGTTGTGAACCGTTGCCAGATGTGCCAGCCAGAGAGGTTGTTCTTTATCCGAACGTGTTCTGCGCCTACACAGGATAGCCTGTCGTTGGTGGAGAATCTCCGTCTCCAGAAAAAGGCCGTTGAAGACAGGATGTGTTGCTTCAGCGTCATATGGTGCCAGCACGACCTCGGCGTAACTGGTGAGTTCTACCGTGCGTTGTTTCCATGAGGTGTTGGTTATATTTACCCTTCGGAGTTCAACATCTTCTTCGGGTGAGACTGCAATTTCGGTGTGCAAACGGTAGTGATGGTCCTGTTGCCGGAATTCCGCGCGTGCCTGAGAGAATATAGCCTCATAGTTTTTTGAAGGGCGGAGTACAGGTTGGAAGCCTACAGACCATAGTTCACCGGTATCTACATCGCGGACATAACAGAATGTGCCCATACTGTCGCATGTTGTATCTTCCCTCCATCTTGTCACAGCAATGTTCTTCCATCGGCTGTAGCCACCACCGGCATTGGTAATCATCACGTGGTAGTTAGCGTTAGAGAGTAGGTGTAGTTCAGGTGTTGGTGTATATGGTGTGTTGAAAACACGCATGAGTTCGCAGGTTTCTCCCTGTTCGCGTTTGATTCCAATTACGTCCGATATCTTAGGAAAGAAAGGCTTGGCATCGGGTATCTTTTCCTGCAAGAGAAGTTCTGCTGCCTTGAATGCCGCATCAAGTTCAAAACGTCTTTGCATTGGATGATTCAACAGGACATAGGCGGCTGAAAGCAGTGTCATGCCCTGATGGTGTGCCATAAATGAACGTACTACAGATTTTGTTTCTCCGCGTGCAATTCGTCCACGTGTATAGTCAACTGCTTCATAGAAGCCATACTTCCCCTCTGTTCCCTCACGTGCCAGTCGTTGAAGATTCTGGCAGGCGTTTTCCGGTTTAACCATAAGTGCCAGTGCTGAGGCATAAGGAGCGACAACAAGGTTTTCCCCCAGCCCCCTCTTAAGTCCAAGTCCTGGTACGCCGAAAGCAGAATAAAGGTAGTTTTTATGAGCATCTATCAGGTTATATCCTGATTCAGAGAAACCCCATGGAATTCTATTACGCAGGCCATGTTTAATCTGCCACTCTACAACTGTCCGGTATGTCTGATTCAGCAGGGTGTTTTCATAATCTGGCATTATCAGGAGAGGCATAAGGTATTCAAAAAGAGAACCGCTCCAGGAGAGTAGAACAGGCTCGCCATGGAAGGCTGTCACCAGTCTGCCGAGAGAGAACCAGTGTTTCAGAGGCAGTTTGCCTTGAGAAATCAGGAGGAAACTTCCCAGTCTTGACTCCGATGCGAGCAGGTCATAATGCGATGAGTCCCGCCGGTGCTCCCCTGCATTAAATCCAACGGCAAGGAGATTGCGCGATTTGTTGTACAGAAAATCATAATCCATCTTGGAGAACTCATAACACTGACGGGCAAGAGACTCAATGAGTTCAACCCGTTCCTGCGCACGGACGGTCGCATCGGATAGTTTCCGCCGAAGGTCTGCCATCTGATTTCCTTCAGGGTCTGTTGTATCAGAAATGTTGGGAATCCTGTCTATGATGGACAGAACCGCTGAGTCCGTGCTGACAATGCCATTGAGTGTCTGGATGTTTTCCATCCGCGCAAGCAGGGCCTTCAACTCGTCTAAGGTTTCCTGTGGGCTCCCTTTCGTAACATATTTTGTAGTTAGGAGCATCTCCATACAGGGGGTCAGAGATTCAATTTCATTGAGGATGTTCAGGCAGTATCTTTCCACAGCACCTGCCCACAATGGTATCTCACTGTCATCCGGCAGGTTCAGATTTCTGGTGATGCTTTGCATATTTGATAGTATAAGAGAAAGGATATTTTTTATGCTTTTTATTTTCCGCCGGGGGACCTCATCCATTTTGTCCCTGATTTCAACCAGATTTTCCATTGCACCCATTACAGAATCTGCATTTAACATATTTGCCTGTATGGACTGTTCAGTAGTATGTAGAAAGATATTCAGGTTATCAACCAGTCCATCAAGGGTACGGGGAGAAATAATCTCTCTGTCAGAAAGTTCCAGGAGTCCCTGCCTCAGGATGAGAAGAAAATATTGCAGATTGCCACTGTCAACTGTGGAGACATACAGTGGTGATAAAGGTTTCAGCGTAATGATATCATACCAGTTGTAAAAATGACCGTGGAATCTATCCATCCGTTCCATCGTATGGAATGTGTTTTTTGTCCGCTCAAGAAGTTCTCCAACTGAGATATATCCGAAGTCATATGCAGACAGATTGGACAGCAGTAAGAACCCTATGTTTGTGGGAGATGTTCTGTGTGCAACCTTGGCAACTGGATATTCCTGATAGTTGTCAGGGGGAAGCCAGTTGGATTCTTCTCCAACAAATGTTTCAAAAAAAAGCCATGTTTTCCGGGCAAATCTCCTGAGAAATTCAGTCTGGTATTGTGACAGGACTGTTTTACGCCAGGTTTTCGGCAGACTTATCCACCATGCGAGCAAGGGGCAGAATAACCAGAGGGTCATTAAAAGCAGAAGTACTGGATGGAAGATAGAGGCTAAACCGAGAAGATATGTGCTGATACAGATTGTTGTAAACGGAGCAATCCACATTGTTCTCCAGAAAAAGGATTGATTTCGCGGTGCCTTCTCTTCTTCCGTCTTTGCCGATTTCCACTGCAAAAACCCACGGTGTGTAAATAATAACCTCACTATAGTTTTTAATATAGCATTCAGACATATATATACCTCATACGGCAGAAAAATCAGGGTGAATGTTGTTTGGACAAGGTGCCTGCCTATTGAGAGAAATTTCTCTTGCAGGAGGAATCTAATCGTTAATCCCTGTGTTTTCCATGGAAGGTTTATGGTCGCCGAAAGAATTGACGGTCCCAGAATAATGCCTGCTACCACGGCAGTCCAGAGCCATAGGTGTTCTGTCCATATCCAGCCTATAAGTAGCATAAGGAGCAAAGCGGGAGGTACTAAACTCCGCCGAAGATTGTCAAGGATTTTCCATCGTGACAGTCCGGAGAGGTAATTTTTAAGTTTGGTCCCGTTAGGACCGGGGACATACGGGAATAGCCATGCGGCAATCTGCCAGTCGCCTCGAATCCATCGTTGTCTGCGGATTGCATCCGTGTTATAGGTAGAGGGGAAGTTTTCATGAACAATGACGTCGCTTATCAGAGCTGTTCGTAGATAACACCCTTCCAGAAGGTCATGGCTGAGGATTCTGTTTAAAGGGAAGAGGTTTTCCAAAACGTGGCTGAACATATCAACATCATACAGTCCTTTACCGATGAATGAACCTTCTTTAAACAGGTCTTGATATACATCTGAAATCGCGCGGGTATAAGGGTCAAATCTCGGGTCTCCGGAGAAAATCCTTGCAAACAAGGAGCGGTTTGCACTCAGGAAACTAACCCCTACGCGCGGCTGAAGGATACCGTATCCTTCATAGGCGCGATGTTTTAGTTCGTCATACTGAGGTCGGTTCAGCGGGTGTTCTGCAATAGAGACGAGTTCACGGGCTGAGCCGTTAGGGAGTTGTGTATCTGTATCCAGCGTGAGTACGTATTTTACTCTTTTAAGCATCTGTGTATTGCCAACTATCTTGGAAAATCTGTGTCCGTCTGGCTTCCCTCTGAGAAATGCGTTAAGTTCTGCAAGTTTTCCACGTTTTCGTTCATATCCCATCCATACCTGTTCCTGCGGATTAAAACGGCGCGGACGATGAAAAAGAGAAAAGATATCTGTACGTTCATTTCTATATTTCTCATTCAGATACTCTATCCCTTCAGCGGCAGCCGCCAGAAGTTTTTCGTCATCTGGCATTGATTCACAAGGAGCATCGTAGAAGTCTGTAAGCAGAGCGAAATGCAGATGAGAATCACGGTTGCCCATATATCGTATCTCTATCTGGTGTATCAGACTTTCAATGTCTTCCTCTCTAACCAGAAGTGTCGGTATAACAACGAGTGTGCGGGCATGCGAAGGGATACCTTCGGAAAAATCCATTCTCGGCAGATACTGTGGCGGGACAGTCATTGTAACTATCCTGTTGACTGATTCAATTGCAATCTGGCTGAGTGCAATAAAACTGGACAGGAAGAGAACAGTAAATATGGGTATGGAGATTCCGTATTGCCAGTAAGGAGCAAGTAGTTCAACCGTACCAATGGTTGTCAGTAAGAAGATTACTCCGAGATAACACATCAGAGGATAGTCATAGTATAATTTGCTTATGGACTTCTTGACCTTTTGGAAAAAAGAGAGGTGTATCCCAGCCGCCTGTTCTAAATCAGTCAGCCCTTTATCTATGAGATAATAACCTACATGAGACGCACGATTTTTCCTGTCTTTACCATTGGTACTTTCACGTGCCAACTTCACAACTATTTGTGCAATCTCAACCTCATCCCTGCCACTTTGCCTTGCTATGTTTTCTATAATATGTCGGTATTTGTCACGGGTGGCAAAGTTCATATTGGCGTATGTGTCGGAAAAATCTTCGCGAAGGACCTGTTCTACAATACTGACGTTTTCTATAAATGTGTGCCAGTCCATTTCATCCACGAAACGCATGCTGTTTATACTGTTTTCAATGGATACCTGGTCAGCGGCCTGTTGACGGTTTTCGTTCTGAACGACCTGTTCAATAGTAATACCCTTTTTACTCAGGTGTTGTTCTACCCATGCGATAGTGAAAGAGAGATTCTGGCTGTGGCGCTGTAGTCTCCGGGTAAACTCTGCAATAAATGGGGTTCGCTCAAGTTTCTTTGCGCGGGCAAGTTCAGCCATCAGAAGAATAATATCACCGGGCTCTTGTTCCGCCGTTTCCAGCAATCTGTCCAGCCATTCTTTGGCACTGGCCCAATCATCCCTGCTTAAGATGATATGCGCAATGATACGACGCAAGTTTTCTATCAGAGATAATCTCAGCATGATGGGGATTGCCCACAGTTCTCCCATGCTTAACGGAGTTACCGATTGATAGCCCATTATAAAACTGACGAAACATTGCATGTCTGTTCGCCCATCAACGTGAGATACGAGTTCAAAAATAATGTCGTAAACACGTGGGTATCCGGCCATTGGTCCGGCGGACAGACGTGGGAGTAGCTGACTGTAGCCTTTCGGCAAATGCTGGCGTACGGCAAGTATCTGTTCTTTGATGAGGTAAAAATTATCAAGGAACCACCTGTCGGCGGGAGAACTTTCCTGGTCTCTGGCAATAGATTTTGTTATAATCCTGTGGGCTTCTGTCAGGACACGTTCGTTTTCTGAAAGGCGTCCCAAAAGAAAATCGCGTCCGCGTTCTTTTGAGATACGGTGCTTTTTAGCGAGTTCGGCGGCGTGATGTTCCAGTTGTTCAACACTGAATAACTTTGCTCTAAGAGGTTCATCTATGGTTTTATAACGTAGAGGTTTGCGACTTTTTACGAGAATGGTAAACTGCTCCAGCAATTCAAAAAATCTGTTCGTCTTTTTCCTCAAATGTTTTTACTCCTTCTTCCCCTCATATATTTTTTATTGTGTACCGACAAAAATTTGGGAATCTTTGATAACATCCGATCTTCCCCTTTAATAGGAAAGTGACAGTAGCCGTATAAGAGTATACCACAGAAAGGCAAGAAGTAACAGTCAGACTGGCATACCGAATGTTGAACAAAGCGATGGAATGGAGTATTATAAACAGTTAGTAAGCGAGGGTGGCGGAACTGAAGTCCGCTTATCCCCAAATCTTACACCCTGAACCGCTGGGGCTGAGACCGTGCGTAGTGTTTCTCAATAGCACAACTGTTCTATTTCTCCCCGCTCCCCTCAACGCTTTCCGCAATGGTGTCAACCCCTCCCAAATCCAAGGCTCTTTCCTCCTCTATCCCTACCTGTCCTCCTTTTCCCCCGTCTTTCCCCAAAAGTGGACACATTTTGGCCACATCCCCTTTTCACCATGAAAACTCAAAGCACGATGAGAGATATGAGAAAGTTTTTTAGACTGGCCATCTCATCCAAAAGTATTTTTGCTTTTTTTGGAAGAGAAGGCGATATATAAGCAGGGAAGTAGAAATAAGACGACGAAAATTTCAAACAAGAGCCCGCCTATTACTGCCACAGCCATAGGTTGGAGCATTTCACCTCCGCCAGCCAGATTTAAAACAAGCGGAATAAAGCCTATTATAATGGGAATCGTTGTCATAACTATGGGACGCAACCTTAATGCAGCGGCTTCTGTCACGGCATCAAAGGGAGATAAAGATTTATTTTTTTCCATCTCTGTGGTAAAAGAAAGCAGTAAAACGCCGTCGTTTGCCAAAGCCGCTATGACCACGAGAAGCCCTATAATGACGGTAGCGCCGATAGACAGGCCGGATACGAACATCATGTAAGCCATTCCTGAAAGGCAGAAAGGAATACAGGCAATAATAAGCCCCGGCAGTTTGAAGCTGTTAAACTGAACGGCAAGTACTATAAAGGAGAAGAAAACCGCAAAGGCTATTATGGCAAGGATGGTTATTCTCATCTCCGCTATCATCTGCGCCTGCCCTCCGAATGTGTATTCATATCCGGCAGGAAATTCTACCGAAGCAATAGCGTTTTTCAACTTGCCTAACGACTGCCCGATGCTCACGCCTGCGGTGTCTGCCACTACACTTACTGTTTTTATCTGGTTTTTCCTGCTAATTTCTACCGGACCTGTTGCAGCTTTTACTTCGGCAATATCAGATAATCTTGTATATCTGCCTTTTGTTGTGGCAACAGGAAGATTTTCAATGTCTTCCATGGAGGAGAGTTTTTTTTCGGGTACAATAACCCGGATATTATAATACTCCCCTCCTTCGCGGTATCTCGTAGGTATTGCGCCTGCGATAAGCGCTCTCAACATTTGTGATACGCTTTCTGTTGTAATCCCCATGTCGGCTATTTTTGTTCTGTCAAGGATTACCTGATACTCGGGTTTTGTCATGTCTATTGAGATGTTAACATTGGTCAGTTCAGGCAGGCTGTTTACAACTTCCGCAGTTTCCCGCGCAATAACAAAGAGTTGTTCTATCTCATCTCCCTTTATTTCTACATCTATATCGGATGTCCCCATTTGGCGGATACCGCTTATCTTTTTTTGAGAAACTCCAAGTTTTCCACCGGGAACAGGAATTTTTGCTATCTTAGACCTGAGTTGTTCAACATACCCCTGTGTACTGAGAGACCTCTGGTTACGGGGAATCAGCTGGATGTTAACCTCGCCTTCATTCGCTATTTCGTACGTATAAAGGCCTTTAGCCAATCCGCCCGCCAGGGTAAAATAATATTCTATGAAATTATCTTCCGCCAGTATTTTTTCAACCTTTTCAAGAATTCTGTCGGTTTCTCTTACTGAAGTCCCCGTGGGCATTTTAACCTTAACCATAACTCTACCGTCATCTGGCAGTGGAAGAAATTCGGTGCCTAACTGCTGAAAAATATAAACCGAGAACATAAGCAGTATGCCGAAGAACAAAAATACAAAATGCCGTTTACCGAGCAAAAAAGCAAGGGTTTTTTTGTATCTCTCGGTTGTGCGGTTAAAAAACTTTTCAAAAGGTGAAAGTAAATCTTTAACTTTATGCCCCATCATTTCAAAGGACAGCAAAGGAGTAACGGAAATTGCCACCAAGAGGCTTACAAGGATAATACCGCCGATAACCATAACAAGTTCCCTGAACAACAGGGATGTTATTCCGGGGACAATAAGAAAAGGCAGCAGCAAAAAAACAAATGTAGTTGTAGCCGCAATAATAGGAGCTCCGACTTCCTCTGTTGCAAAAATAATAAGGCTGGAATCCTTGTTTCTTTTTCTCGCCGCGTGCTTTCTGCGCGTGATGTTTTCCACCACCACGATTGTATTGCTCAGCAATACCGCAATGGCAACCACCAACCCCCCGAGGGTAAAAATGTTAACGGAAAAGTTTGCCATCTTCATCAACCCGAAGTTTAATATCAGGGTAATAGGCAGGGCAAGTATCATCACGCCTACTTGCCAGAGATGGCCGAAAAAAAAGTAGGTAACAAATATTACCAGAAGGGCAGCAATTATTGCGGTGTTTCTCACCCCTGCAAGGGCTGATTCTATGTAATCAGCCTGGTTTTCCACTATCTCTAACTTCAGTCCTTCAGGCAGTATCGGTTTTAACTGTTCTGTTCTGTTTCTCACGCCACCTGCAACCTCAACAGTATTGGCGTCTGCTTGTTTCAGGATACTTAACTTTACACAGGGTTGTCCGTTTAAACGCGTAATAATCCGAACATCTTCATTACTGTCTTCTACCTGCGCAATATCTTTTAAATACAATACGCCATAAGGAGTTTGTTTGATTGCGAGGGAACGGATGTTTTCAATGCTTGTAAATTCACCCGTTGTTCTGACGATAAACTCGCGTTCATTGTCAGTAACACGTCCTCCGAACTCTTCTATGTTTTCTTCCGCCAGCCGCTTCAGTATCCCCGGTATTGTTAATCCGTATTTTTCTAACGTGGCAATGTCAAGATTAACACGTATTTCGCGTTTAAGTCCTCCTACGATTTCAGTACCTGCAACGCCGGACAGGGCGATCATCTGAGGCTGCAACCAGTTCTCTGTCCATTCTCTCAGTTTTACCAGTCCCAACTCGTCGCTGCTGACAGTAATCTGGGCAATAGGAAGTAGAGAAGGGTCTGCCTTAAAGACAAACGGAGGGTCTATATCAGAAGGAAGTCCTCTTGTCACTCTGCCCATCACTGCGACAACATCCTGATAGGCAACGTCTATATTTGTGCCGTAACGGAAGTTCACATTTAAAGAATAAGTGCCTTCAATGATGGATGTTTCAAGTGTATCAAGGTTATCAACCGTTGCCATCTGCTGTTCTAACGGTTCGGCAATATTCTTTTCTATCTCTTCAGGGGTAGCTCCTCTCCATGCAATATGAACCTTGATAGCAGGATATGTGATATCAGGGAGGAAGTCGACAGGCAGTCTGAATAATCCGTATATGCCCAGTACGATTAAGCCGGAAAGTATGGCAAAGGTTGCCAGCGGACGGTTAACTGTATATTGTGTTATTTTCATTTGCTTTCTGCTACCCTGATTTCCATTCCGTCTTTGAGCTTTTCAATTCCTTTTACGACAATATCCTCACCGGCGATTATACCGGAAACAATTTCTATTTCTCCCTTTTCTTCTATGCCTGTTTTTACCTTCCTGCGCGCAACAGTATTGTTCTGTATCACAAAAACAGCTTTTTCTCCTGAAGGAGAAATATTAATAGCGGCAACGGGAATAACGACAGCGTTTTCAGCCTTTTGCAGATATATCTCTACCCTTGCAAACATTCCCGGCAGAATATTTGTTTTATCTGTCAGCAATATTTCCGCTGTCCGTGTCCTGATATCTTTGTCCAGCTCCGGATAAATCCGGTTTATTCTTCCGCTGAACGCTCTATTGGGATATGCATCCAGAGTAACCCTCGCACTAAGTCCTTTTTTAAGCTCTCCGGCATAACTCTCCGGCACGGCAACCCGGACCACGAGAGATGTAAAATCCGTAATTTCCATCAGCGGAGATTTTAGGGATGCTGTTTCACCCTGCCTTATATATGTTTTTGTTACAGTCCCGTTGAAAGGTGCTGTTATGATAGATTCCGAGAGTTTTGCCTGTGCGAGTTTAAAACGTGCCGCCGCTTCGTCAACTGCAGCTTTTTGAACGGCTATGGCCGTTTCGGTATAACCTGTTTCCAGCATCTGCAGGTGGGCTTTTGCGGAATCCAATGCCGCCTGGCGGGAGACATATTCAACCGTCGCCTTTTCTTTTGCCTCGCCGGGGAGAGCACCTGTTTCTACCAGTTGCGTAACCCTTTCAAGGTCATTTCTGACAAAATTCAAACTTTCTTCAATTTGTTTAACCGTTTCTTTTGCTTTTATAATCTCTTCAGGCCTTGCGCCTGCCTGCATATCTCTCAATTTTGCTTCTGCCACCCTTAAAGAAGTCTCTGCCACAGCAACCTCACGGGTATAAAGTTCGCGGTTAATCTCAACAAGTTTTTCACCTGCCTTTACAGTATCTCCTTCACGCCAGGGATAATAGGCTACATATCCATCCAGGGTTGAAACGATAGCCACTGATTTTGTTGCGACAACCTCGCCGGTTATATTGATTGACAGGGAGATATCTTTCTGCCGCGCCTTCTCCACGGAGACAACAGGCATACTTCCGGAAGAAGGCGGCTGGTCAGTTTCTTTTTCCCCGCGTCCGCTCCCGCTGAA
>CAYORP010000076.1:0-2691 GCA_964406415.1 uncultured bacterium | reverse complement strand
TTTATTGAAACTCTACTGTCAGACATAGGGACAAATAACGACTGACAGACACAACGGAGGGGTCGCATAGCTGGCCTAGTGCGGCGGATTGCTAATCCGTTGTACGGTCGAAAGGCCGTACCGTGGGTTCAAATCCCACCCCCTCCGCTAAGTTGGTATATTCCGGGCACATAGTTTACACATTCTGGTATATTATATGAGAAGGAAATTTTCACCACAGGAGTATCTGCTAACTTTTTTGGTTCTTCTTGTTGGAGTGAACTTCATTCTACCTGCTGGAAGGATAATCCATTCTCCGTATAACTGGTCTGGTATATTTTTTGTCGTATTCGGGATAGTGATAAACATCTGGGCGGACAACATCTTTAAAAAACAGCAGACAACCGTCAAACCTGATAAAGAACCAACCTGCCTTGTTAATTCCGGGCCTTTCAGTTTCAGCAGACATCCTATGTATCTTGGAATGGAGTTAATATTACTCGGCTCCTGGATTGTTTCAGGTTCATTAATCAGTTTAATTTTCCCTGTAATTTTCCCGGCTCTGATACAAAAAAAATTTATTCTGGAAGAAGAAAAAAACATGGAATCCATATTCGGGGATAAGTACCTGTACTATAAAAGAAAGGTGCGGCGCTGGATTTAAACTTCCAAACAGGAAAACCTGCCCGTATTATCTGGCTATATTACTTTGACTGATGCCCCTTTCTTAGGGGATATAACCCTGCGGGAAGGTTGTGTTTTGAGGTGGTTTCTGGTATACTTGGGGCGTTACACTCTATGTGAAAGACCTTCAATTATTCCCCTCAGCCTAGACCCTCTCCCTCAATGGGCGAGGGAAAGAGAGAGAAAGAGAAGGAAAACGGATGTTAAAACAAATCAGGAACTTTTCCATTATTGCGCATATTGACCACGGTAAGTCCACGCTTGCCGACCGCATGCTTTCACTTACGGGAACAATTGAGCAGAGGAAGATGCGCGACCAGGTGCTGGACACAATGGACCTGGAACGTGAACGCGGTATCACCATTAAGGCGCAGGCGATACGGATGGAGTATAACGGGTATTTACTCAACCTGATAGACACCCCGGGACACGTGGATTTTTCTTATGAGGTCTCGCGTTCACTGGTTGCATGCGAAGGAGCCATTTTACTTGTTGATGCAACACAGGGCGTTGAGGCACAAACACTTGCAAACGCACACCTCGCCAAAGAAAATAAACTGGTCATAATACCTGTTATAAACAAGATAGACCTGTCTTCAGCAGACATTGAGCGTACAAAAGAGGAACTGAAAAATGCCTTTTCCATCCCTCCTGAAGATGTTCTCCTTGTATCAGCCAAGACCGGGGAAGGTGTTGAGCAGATTATGCAGGCAATCATTGACCGCATACCACCACCTAAGGAGAGCGATTCTTCGCACCTTCAGGCGCTCATATTTGATTCCCACTATGATACCTACCGGGGTGTTATCGCAAGAGTACGGGTATTCAACGGAGAGATTTACGCCGGGATGAACATTCTGGTAATGAATACAGGTAAGGACTTTGAGGTACAGGAGGTCGGATATCTGCAACTGGGATTTATACCCTGCAAAAAACTCTCAGCCGGGGAGGTGGGCTACGTTATCGCCGGGATTAAAGAGGTGCGGGACTGCAGGGTCGGAGATACGCTGACCGATGCAAAAAATCCTGCACCCAAACCCCTGCCCGGGTACAAAGAGGCAAAACCTATGGTCTTCTGCGGCTTCTATCCCGTCAACGGGGATGATTTTGGGGCCCTGAAGGATGCCATAGGAAGACTGCAGTTGAACGATGCGGCTCTGCACTATGAGCAGGAAGCATCCACAGCCCTCGGATACGGATTCCGCTGCGGGTTCCTCGGGCTTTTACATATGGAGATTGTGCAGGAACGGATTGAGCGGGAGTTTGAACTGGACATTATCGCAACCGCTCCCAGCGTTATATATAAGGTTAAGTTACAAAATGGAACAGCCCGGTTTATTGACAATCCTTCTCTTCTTCCCTCAGCCGCTGAGATTGCAGAGATTGAAGAACCATACTGTTGTTTAACCGTTATCTCTCCATCAGAATACCTCGGTGCGGTTATGGAACTTGTCAAGGAGAAATCAGGGGAGTTTATCTCAATGGAGTACCTTGACCCCACAAGGGTAATGCTCATATTTGAACTTCCTCTGTCACGCATCATCGTTGACTTCCATGACCGTCTTAAGGCAGTGACAAGAGGGTATGCATCAATGGACTACGAGATTACTGGCTACAGGATTTCCGACGTTGTGCGGATGGACATACTCTTGAACTACGAACCGGTGGACGCATTAAGTTCCATCGTGTCAAGGGAGCAGGCACAGTACGTTGGCAGAGCGCTCGCAGCAAAACTGCGTACGCTCATCCCCAGACACCAGTTTGAGATACCCATTCAGGCGGTCATCGGAAGCAAGGTAGTCGCCCGGGAAAGCATCGCGCCAATGCGGAAGGACGTTCTGCAGAAGTGCTACGGCGGTGACATAACGAGAAAGAGGAAACTCCTTGAAAAGCAGAAGGAGGGCAAGAGAAGGATGAAAAGAATCGGCAGGGTGGATATCCCGCAGGATGTCTTTCTGTCAGTTCTGAAAATGAATAAGTAATACCCCCTCTCCCCCTCAACCTTTGCCTTCTCCCCCGGGGGAGAAG
>CAYORP010000075.1:0-2946 GCA_964406415.1 uncultured bacterium | reverse complement strand
TGTAAGCACCTATCATCTTTGAAAGGATATCTTTTTCACCACCATACCTTTTCGCAGCAAGAGACTTAATACCTACCCTGTGAATACCTCTGGGAGATATCGTTACATTTACTACCCTACCCCCATTTTCATATCCAAAATTTCCGTATCTGTGTCTGTCACCTCCAAGCACTGAAAGTGGGAACTTTTGTTTCTCCATCTCCTGAAAGGAGTGTTGAAGGAGTTCTGTCATATATCCCTTGCCCCTGTGGGAATAAAGTGTGGATACCGACCCTATACCGGCAAGGTTCACATCAACACCATTCTGAATAGTTTTGAGAGGAAATATCCTGAGTAGAGAGACAATACTTCCTCTCTCCCTTATTATAAATGTGTTTTTGAAGCCATCCGTATTTTGTCTCTTCCACACCTGTGGATAGGCAAAAGAGAAATAGTTATAAGAATGCCCGTAAACATCCTCAAGGAACCTCTGGATGCCGTCATATTCTGAGATTTTAGGCTTTATTATCTTCATCCCAATTCTTACAGTGCCATTCCAAACCCGGGATGGAATGGGGACTAAAATTTCATCTGCAACTGCCACCTTAAGAACATTGCATTATCACGGTTAGTCGGGGCGTAAAAATCACCAGGCATAAAGTACTCAAAATACAGGTGACCGTCAATATTTTTTGAAAACTTCTGCGTAAGCACTACATGCGCCAGTTGTCCTCTTTCATCCCCGGTTCCGAAGGCAACATCAACACCTGTTTGAGGTTCATTGGCCCTGAGATAGTTATATGCCAGTGAGAGACCTGTTTTTTCAGTCAGGTTCATGTCAAATTTTGCTCTCCATAACTGCAGGTTTGTCCAGTAGGCAGGCTCTCCCCTCTCTATGGCATATCCGAAGAGATAAAGTTCACTTATCCACGACCACTTAGAAAAAATAGGATTCCAACCTCCATCATCTGTAGTTGAAGGGTCATCCCCTGAAAGGTATGCATAACCTACATCAAGAGATGGAGAAAACCTCGCATCCTTGAAAAACCTGGTAAGGTAGACATACCCTCCAACTCCGTCCCTTTCTCCGTTGTCTTTATATTCTCCAGACTGGTAGGCAATTTCACCCCTTAAACGCCAGGGCTCAAAGTTGTAGACCGCCCTGTTGCCTATGGTATAGAATTGCAATCTTTCAACATCTACACCTTTTCTTTTATGTGAATCCTCTATCTTATACACATAATAGGGTTCAAGAGAAAGAGCATCAGTTGCCTTAAACTTTCCGTATAAAATAACCGCTCTCTCATCACAGATGACAACGTTCCTGTCCTGCCCACCTATCACAGGAAGATACTCATCCTCTGCCGTGTTATTCACGTAAATAAGGTCAAGAGACCCTCTCATGGTGTCCAATTTTACTGTTGCCCTCGCAGCATTGAAGTAAAAAGACCTTGAGCCGTCATAGGGAGTCCCGTCCATTATGAGAAAGCCCTCTCCGTGGGTCATAAGGAGGTCCTGTCTGCCCAGCCTCAAGTCCACCGGTGCTCCCAGAAGATTCTTTACATCCAGATAAAGGTTGTCAAAAAATACCTCCTCATCCCATGTGTCTTCACCCTTTGCCATATACCCATCACTATCCACAGCTATCTTGGGCTCACTTGTCAGTTTTGTAAAAAGACTGACATCATCCGAGAAATTCCATCTACCCCACAGACTCGCCTTAATCCTGAAGTAGTTGTCGTCTTTAAATGTGGCACTGTTATCATTAAAATCAAACGCATTGTCAAAATACTCCTGCCTCAGCCTCAAGTCCACTCCATAGTCAAAGACACCCTCTGCAAATGAAGATACTGCAAAACCAAAAAACACCAGAACCATCACCAGTCTTTTCATCATTCCCTCCTTTTTTAAAAATTATCAATGATTTTATACCTATTCTTCCTCAAAATACCCTCTACCCTCTTTAAATCTGCCACCTTCAGTATAAGAGCCGCCTTTATCCCCTCGTCCATAATAAACCCGTATGCATCTTCAATGTTAATCTCAGCCTTCTCAAGTATCCTGGCAATCTTATGGAATGAACCCACCTTATCAGGTATCTCAACAACCACAACATCCTGAAAGGAGACAAGTAGGTTTGCTTTTTTCAGCGCGTCAAATGCTTTTTTGTTATTGTTTGTGATAAGTTTAATGATACCAAAGGTACCGCTGTCGGCTATTGTCATCGCCTTAAGGTTTATCTTCTCTTTCTCAAGAATCCCGGTTATTCTGTTTACCTTACCCGGCTTGTTCTCCATAAATACTGACAACTGTTTACCCATTCAGATTCTCCTTTTATCAATCACCCTCTGTGCCTTTCCCGTTGATGAAGGCAATGTCCCCGGCTCAACAAGTTCAACAACAGGTGTGACAAGTATAACTTCCTTGAGCATAGAGACTATCTTATCCTGAAGGGTTCTCAACTGCCCCAGTTCACCCTTAAAGTATTCCTTCCTTATCTCAATCTCTATAATTAGTATATCCAATCCTTCCTTTCTGTCAAGAATAATCCTGTAGTTCTTGTCAACCTCCGGTATCTCCATAAGTACCGTTTCTATCTGTGAGGGAAAGATGTTTACCCCCTTGACTATAAACATATCATCACTTCTTCCCTTTATACGCATAATCCTTTTGTGCGTTCTGCCACACTGACACCTGCCTGGGATAAACCTCGTAATATCTTTGGTCCTGTAACGAATAATAGGCATACCCTCCCTCTGCAGGGTGGTTAAAACAAGTTCACCTTCTTTTCCGTCAGGTAAGACCTCCCCTGTATCAGGGTCTATGATTTCGCCAAAATAGTGGTCCTCCCACAGATGTAACCCGCTTTGATTCTCACACTCAAAGGCCACTCCGGGCCCGTTCATCTCGGAAAGACCGTAGCAGTTATAGACCTTTATTCCGAACATCCTCTCCAGTTTTTTTCTT
>CAYORP010000074.1:0-3085 GCA_964406415.1 uncultured bacterium | reverse complement strand
GCATTTATACGTTCTTTTATCTCATCGGTAATGTGCGGCACCACCTGAACGGTCTTCCCAAGATACATTCCCTTTCTCTCCTTGGTAATAACCGAATTGTATACCTGCCCGCTGGTAACATTGTTTCTGAAAGTCATATGTGCACTTGTAAACCGCTCATAATGTCCGAGGTCAAGGTCGGTCTCCGTACCGTCATCGGTCACGTAAACCTCACCGTGCTGGAAAGGACTCATAGTACCCGGGTCAACGTTAAGGTACGGGTCCAATTTCAGAAAAGATACTTTATAGCCCTGTGCCTCCAACAACGCTCCGATAGAAGCCGAGGCAATACCCTTCCCAAGAGAAGAAACTACCCCACCTGTTATGAAAATAAATTTTTTCATGGTCACTCCCACTCTATTGTGGCGGGTGGTTTGGACGTAATGTCATAAACAACCCGGTTTACACCATTTACCTCGTTGACTATACGGTTGGATATAACTCCGAGCGTCTTGTCGGGAACCTTCACCCAGTCAGCGGTCATACCGTCTGAACTCTTCACTACCCTGATAGCCACAACGTTTTCATAGGTTCTTCTATCTCCCATTACCCCCACGCTCCTGACAGGAAGTAAAACCGCAAATGCCTGCCAGACCTCTGAGTAAAGCCCTGCAATTTTAATTTCCTCCGTTACTATGTTGTCTGCATCTCTCAGGATGTCAAGACGCTTTTTGTTCACACTACCTACAATCCTCACGGCGAGGCCGGGGCCGGGAAACGGATGTCTGTCAACCAGAAAATCCGGAAGTTTCAGTTCCCTGCCCAGATGTCTGACCTCATCCTTGAATAGAAACCTGAACGGTTCAATGAGAGAAAGTTTGAACCTTTTCGGTAAACCGCCCACGTTGTGATGGCTCTTTATCACTGACGATGGTCCACCAAAAGGAGAAAGGCTTTCAATAACATCAGGATAAAGGGTCCCTTGAGCAAGGAATTTTGCACCGTATTCTTTAGATTCTCTCTCAAATATTCTTATAAAGACATTACCTATTATTTTCCTTTTCTTCTCAGGGTCTGTCACACCTTCCAGCCTCTTGAGAAAAACCTTTTCTGCATCAACATATCTGAGGTTAACCCTGTTCTTAAACGTTTTAACAATCCTTTCAGGTTCTCCTTTTCTTAAAAGGCCATTATTGACAAAAACACTCAGGGAGTTCTTTCCGCATACCTCGTTCAGAATCACCGATAAACAGGCGGAGTCAACACCTCCGCTCATGCCGCAGATAACCTTTGCACTGCCCACCCTTTCTTTTATCTCTTTTTTTATTGTTTTCAGAATAGATTCCCTGCCCCAATGTGCTCTTAGACCGCATATGCCGTAAAGGAAGTTTTTGAATATTGTTTTTCCCTCTCTGGTATGAACAACCTCCGGATGAAACTGAAGGCCCTGTATCTTTCCATCTTTGCTGCGCATGGATGCAATCCGGGTGTTTTTTGTGCTACCGGTCAAAACGAACCCCGGAGGAAGTTTTTCTACGTAATCCCGGTGGCTCATCCATACCACGGTTTCCTTTCCAATCCCCCTGTAGATTTCCTCATTCTCTTCAGGATGAAAAATTGTCTCCCCGTATTCCCTGACATTACCCGGAATCACCCTGCCTCCGAGACAGGCAGCAAGCATCTGTATGCCGTAACAAATCCCGAGTACGCAAAAACCCTCAATTATCCTTTTATCAAAACTCTTTATACTGTCAAGGTTCACGTGTCCGGGACTGCCAGATAAAATAACTGCCCTCACATTTTTCCCTTTCAGAGTCTCAAAAGAAACATTATAGGGGAAAATATCACAGTAAATCTTTAATTCCCTCACCCTGCGCGCAATTAACTGGGTGTACTGCGAACCAAAATCAATTATCCCTACCATACGCCAATTCCCCCTTTAATTACACTATGATAAAACTCTAAATGGAAGAAAGGAAAGAGTTGAGGTGTGAGTGCGGAAGCACAGCAGTAAGACAAGGTGAAAAGCAGTAGCGTTCGGACGATTACCTTACTCGGAGTTGTCTGAACCCTCCGATGAGGAGGGTGAGTTCTCCGAGAGTCCGATTTCACCGTAGTTCTTATCTGTGCTGTAGCCCAAGGCGAAGCCTGCTTTCGAACACGGAAATTGCTTTCCTTTCTGTTATTCATTCGTAGGTTGAGTAATAGTATGGGGTATACGCCTCAAACTCCCCGGCACAGGTATCCACAAGTTTATAGTCCACTTCTATACCATATTTTTTTCTCAACTCCCTTATCGTCTTTTCCTCATGCCGCCCGGTTAACGCCGCTATATGCCTGTCGGAAAAACCATACTCCTTGGCTTTCCTGAGGACGGAACGGGGAATCTTTCTACCCTTATATCTTTTTATTTCCGACTCGGCATCAACAATCTCCTTGAGGTTAGACAAAAACCATCTGTCAATCTTTGATATCTTAGATATTTCATCAATAGACATACCTTCGTTGAATCCCTTCTTCAGATAGAAAATCCTCTGAGGACCGGGCTTGCCTATACCGAAAACGGTTTCCAGAGGAAGACTGATATCCTCAAACCCGGAAAACTTCTCCTCAAGACTTCTCAGTGCTTTGTTCAAAGATTCTCTGAACGTTCTCCCTATTGCCATAACCTCACCTACCGATTTCATTGAAACCGACAGGAAAGGCTTCGCAAGTGGGAACTTTTCAAAATTGAACTTCGGTATCTTCACAACACAGTAGTCAATTGCCGGTTCAAAACAGGCCGGGGTCTTTCTGGTAATGTCATTGGGTATCTCATCAAGGGTGTATCCCACAGCAAGTTTTGCGGCAATCTTTGCAATGGGAAAGCCGGTTGCCTTGGACGCAAGCGCTGAACTCCTTGAAACACGAGGGTTCATCTCTATGACGACCATTTCACCGTTGTCAGGATTCACTGCGAATTGTATGTTTGAGCCGCCTGTCTCAACACCGATTGCTCCCATTATTTTTATTGCGGCGGACCTCAGAGATTGGTATTCTTTGTCGGTCAGTGTCTGCACCGGCGCAACGGTAATGCTATCCCCTGTATGAATACCCATGGGGTCAA
>CAYORP010000073.1:0-4239 GCA_964406415.1 uncultured bacterium | reverse complement strand
GGTCTTCTGGGCTGCAACTGCGTCTCTCATTATCCGAATACTATCAAGTATTCGGACTGCTTCGTTCCTTGTTTCGCTACATAATACCCCTTACAGGTTGCCAATTAATTTATTGCGTCTGTATTAGTCAAGTTTGAAGCGAAGCATAAGGTAGGGACCTTTGGCGCCGTACAGGCTTCCTGTCAGGTCTTCATCAAAACTGTCAAATGAATATCCCGCCGAGAGCCAGAAGTTCTTGACCAGGCGGTATCCCAACTCCACGGTACCGCCGAAATAGGTCGTGCCCACCTCATGGGAGTTCAGCAGGCGTCCCTCAATGCCTATGTCAAAACGGTCTGTAATATCGTATATGATACGTCCGGATACAAGGTCTGTATAACTTGAAATGCCGTAATCAGTTGTAAATTTGCCCGCATACTTTCCCGTCATCTGGGTTCTGCTGTTTAATTGGTAGTTGCCTTCCATTGATGCAATGTATGAATTTTCGTCATAGCCGGGGGAGGAATTGGTATCCCTGTTGATTTTAAACTCAATGCGTGCCAGTGCGTTGAACCTGTCATTTTTTAAAGGCCTGTATGCCACGCCCATCATGGTACGGGAAGTAAGAATTTCTCCTCCGCCGGTAATGTCATTATGGAACAGTCTTTGCCTGAAAAGCAGGGAGTAGTCCGGGTGGAAGATGCATGCCGTCCCAAATTCAGCAAGGTTGGATGATTCACTGCTTTGCTGCCTGTGTTCAATCCGTGACGTTATCTTGAACTTTTCTCGCGGCAGGTATTCTATTGCAAGTGCAGCGGCGAATGCGTCAGGATAACTCTGTTTTTCAGCACCGCTCAGGGTGTCAAGCCGCTCAACGCTGAGGTTTCCCGTAACGTTATTTGTAATACTGAAGTTGTTGCGCAGTCCGATACTCCTGTGACTGCTCCTCCCGTCTATGCCGCTGCTTAAGCGGTACTCGTTAAATGCAGTTGTTGACGGCGTCACGGTTGCTTCAACGCCAATCGCCGTCCTTGTTTCGGTTCTTCCGGCAAACTGCCCGTATTCCTGCCGCAGGTAAATTTTTCTTCCAGAGTCCAGGTTGTAATCAAGTCCTGCGTGTGTAATGGTGCCGTCGGTGGAGATGAGGTTCTGCCTGTGTTCAAGTCCGAGTGAAAGAGATGGATTGAGTTTGTGCTCAATTCGTATCTTTACTCCGGCGGCTTCTTCCGGGGTCTCTTCGCTGATGTCAAAAGGACTCCGTGAGGCAGGGTCCGCGGGAGCGATATAGTTATCGTTTGCGTCTTCCTTATATGCCTCCAACTCAATCTTTGTTCTGCCAAATTCCCTGCCGATTTCTATCCCGGCATAGTTATGGTCCATCTCGTTCAACTGGTCTTCTTCATGATATAGGGTTGTCTTAACCCACATTTTCTCCGATGGGTTCCATCTTGCCTCCATACCGTATTTTTCAGTGCCTCTCATAAAGTCAAAGGCAAAGGTGTTGCCGAAGTAGTCGCCTATCTTCCTGTAGTAGGCGGAGAAAAGGATGTTTTCAGCCGGGTTGGAATTAAGTTCTGCCATCCAGCCGATGTCGGTCTTACCTTCGTATATGCCTCCTATGTCAAAAAGCGAATGCGTGCGTGCCCACTCAGTTTTTACCGTTGTGTTTCCAGGAAGTGTAAGCGTAATATCCGCTCCTATAAGCGTTTCGTCCTCTATCTCCTGTTCTTCCTTCACTCCCGTAATGCCTATCTTCAGCCACGGCAGCGGATTTGAAGTGAAACGTGTCCCTCCGATATAGTATTTCCTTCCGGTCCCGGTCGTTTCATAGATTACTACGATGAAGACAGGGTTAAGGTTGCTGTCGTATGATGGTATTGCGGACTTGAAGAGTATACCGCCTATATCATAATCAATTACATAGTCAGTGCCTCTTATCTTTGTTTCCCTCTTGAGTATCTTTTCCGGTCTGTTGCGGTCGCGTATTTCTATCACGACCCTTTCACTGCCTTCTATGACAGGACGGCTGGAGAGATAGTAGTATCCTGATATGCCTTTTCCCTGTATGGCGTCAAGTTTTTGCGCCTGGTCCGTGTTGGTCAGAAAAGAATGCAGGGAGAATTTCTCTGCATTGATTTCAGATTTCAAGCCGGTAAATGTTCTGGTATAGGCGCTCAAACCGGAGTCCATAAAGTCTGTTTTGATATCCCCGTACATTAGGTAGGACTTTTCTCTGTCAATCCTTATGTAGAGTTTTTCGCGTGACTGTGCGTCATACCCTATCTTACTTTCATCCCCATATATCGGGTACCTGTCTTCGGTCTCAGTGTTGTTTGCGTGTTCGTTAAAGAAATCTTCCTGTTCTTCTTTCACTGAGTCATAGGCCGCGGTGAACAGTAAACCTTTCCCTATGTTACCCTTAAGGAAGAATGCACCCCGTCCGGCACTTGAGAATCCTTCATTCATCCAGTCTTTATCAAGCAGGGACGTATCGCCTTTCGTATCACCGTAGCCGAGAGATAGTTCACCGTAGCCGACCAGGAGCATCGGCCGCAGGTGCGGCGCAAAGAAGACGATGTCCTCTCCCTCAAGTTCGTCAAAGAAGACACGGATGGTCGCAGTTGCCGGGTTGGCAGACGATATGACCCTGAAGGTTGCCTTCCCTTCTCTACATACTACCTGTATTCCCGGAGAAGAAGGGTCTGCATCCTCATCATAAATCTCGCCGGCGTTGGTATCAACTGTCATAACAGAAGGATAGACAAGTCTATGGCCGTTCTTGTCCTCAACGTACGTCTCCACCTCAACCTGTGTGATGCCATCTGCCTGTACTCTTTTCTCTTTTGCTCGTACGACAATTTTATGAGGACTGCCGGCTGTTAATACTGAAATTTCTTGAGTTTCACGTACGTTGCCGAACTGGTCGCTTATCTCTGCCTTTATGATGTTTTTCTCTCCTGCAGGGAGTTTGATTCCTATGAATTCGTAAACTGTTACCTTCCCTTCCCTGTTTTCAATCTTCATACCGAGCCGGCTGTTATCAACCTGCCTGTCGTTGACATACAGTGAAATGTTATTTCCCATCGGCGCCTTAAGCATTATGTTAACGGAGTCTCCTGATACGAAAGTTCCATCCTTGGGGGAGATGAATGCCATCTCGGGGCTCATTGAAAGTATCTCTCTTTCAATCAGTGCCTGTTTTCCTTCTTGAGTGCGTGCAGGGGGTTTTTCTTGTCGGGACACTACAGGTAAATCTTTTTTTTCTGAAGGAAGCGCACCTTTTCTGTTTTCCAGCGTATCCTCCTCCGTCCTGTTTTCTGTAACCGCGAAGTTTGCCTTGATGAGACCTCCGGGGGAGATGTCCGCAAACTGAGAGGAAGCGCTTCCCATGAACCGGTTGGATACAGGCGCCGGCTCCATTCCATCGCTCAGGGTTGTCTCGTCCAGCCTTATAACATGAGTTCCCGGATTAACTCCGGGTATTGAATACTTGCCTTCCTTGTCCGTGACAACTCTGGTTCCGTCCTGCATATACAGTGAGACTCCGCCTACGCCGGTCTCTCCTTCTTCCTGTATTCTGTTACCATTACTGTCTATGAAGACCTTGCCGATTATGGTGCCTTTGGACGTAAATACTCCTTCGTTGATACGGACGGTACATGATGCCATCGGAGATGTTACGGCTTTCGCTAAGATTGTCCCTGAAGCAACAACGGTATTCTTGCCGGTGCCCCGCTGGCTGTCCGCGCCAACAACCGCAGAGTAAACAATTTCTACGGTTCCGTTTGCGGGAATCTCCGGTATGGTCCAGACAAGTGTTCTTTCCGAGGGGGTTGCGGGGTCGCCGGCACGCAGGTTGTTGATTCTCGTAGAGCCTGAAACGTACACGATGCCGTGCGGCATTATATCCGTTACGCTCGCATTTGTAGCCGGGATTATACCGATATTGCCTGCCGTTACCGTGTAACGTATCACGTCGCCTATTGCAACTGTTTCACGGCTGACTGTTTTTGTTATTGTTAACTCGGAGTCAACCGGGTCCATATAGGCGAATGCCGTTACTGTGGGGACAGCATCAAGAGAATCTGTGTAAACGGCGGATACCTCGGTATTTACGGCAACTGTAAGTGTGCCGTTATTGTTTACAGGCGTTCCGGTGTCGGTGGGCATTGAAATGCGGAATATTCCAGTATCCGGGCCCGTCTCCGTCAAGGTTACTGTTTCAGAATCCCCCGTAAATGCATTGGTCAGAATAACGGT
>CAYORP010000072.1:0-7591 GCA_964406415.1 uncultured bacterium | reverse complement strand
AGATGATAAAATATGGAGAGGTCAGGGTGCTTGAGATTTCGGGTATAAAACCATTAAAGGTACTCACTGTGCTTTTCTTCTGCGGATTCATAATTTCTGCACTTTCTTTTTACGTTAAAAACTTTACGTCTCCGGTTCTGCTCAAGCAAATTAATGATATCCCGGATAGCAATATAGTTAATTTCTCAACGCCTGACTATTTACTGTACAGTGAAAAATTTCTTTATCCCGACACCTTTGAGAAGATTCAGTTTTCAGAGATGCTCATGAACGGGGGCGTCTTAACTGTCAATGCAGACAAAACCCGTTATTTCGGTGAAGATTTATGGCTGTTTGAGCGAGGGAATATGTGGGTTTTTGACGGTGAAGGGAGGCTTGAGCATTCTGAGCGGTTTGAAAAGAAGGTTCTGAACATTACACTTGAACCTGAACTGATTATGGATACCTCAAGGGACATAAACCATTTTTCCTATAATGAATTGAGGGCACTTATGCTGAAACTTGAAAGACTGAATGTCCTTCCCGTTGCGGTGCAGGCCGCCTTTCATGAGAGGTTTGCATACCCGTTACTGAACCTGTCTCTTCTGTTTATTCTGTTCCCTTTCTTCTACGTTAAACACAGGATTTCAAGGGTCTTTGTTCTCGGTATGGCAATACTGATGTCATTCATATGCTACGGGATATTTTCTTCCGGTTTTACCCTTGCCAAATCAGGTAAAATACCGGTTTCTCTCGGGGTATGGATGGTGCATATTTTTATATTGGCAGGTGTGATTATATACTCAATAGTTTCTACTAAAGTAAAGAAAACAGCAGGGGAGTAATTGAATGACCTGAATCATTTGTATAATTTTTCAGGTTGTCTAAAACCCCTAAATCATATATAATGTAGTATTTCACGGCATGATATAATGCAACCAGCCAACGGTTAAGAAAAATGAAAAAGAGAGACCTGCTCATAGAGATTGGATGCGAGGACCTGCCTTCCTGGTCAGGTGAATATCTCAGGGAAAAGTGGATACCTGTTATTGCCCTGTTGTTTAAAAGCCACAGGGTTAATTGCGGAGATATCAAATTTTTCTATACAGGCCGGCGGTTGATACTTCTGGCAAAGGATGTTCAGGAAAGACAGCAGGATGTTACGGATGAGATTTACGGCCCCCCTGTGGAAATTTCCATAAATAAAGAAGGAATGTTTGCCCCGGCAGCGGAGAGGTTTGCCCAATCTCACGGGACGAAGGCGAAGGACCTGCTCATAAAAGAAAAAAAAGGCAGGAAGGTACTTGTGGCAGTCAGGGAAGAGAAGGGAAAACCTGTTACCGGGATACTCGGAAGTATAATGGAAGAAAGCATAAAAAAAACCGAGATACCACGGGCAATGAAGTGGAACTCAGGAGATTTCAGATTCATAAGACCTATCAGGTGGGTGGTTGCACTGTTCGGTGAAAAGGTTATTAAGATGGAGATAGGTGGCGTAAAAAGCGGAAGATATTCTTATGGGCACCGGGTGCTATCTCCTGAAAGGTTTTCTGTTTCCGACCCGATGAATTATCTGGATAAGTTGTTAAAGCGGTTTGTTATCTTTGACCCCGATGTAAGATTTGAGTTTGCCAGAGCCGCCATTTTTAAAAAAATTTCTGACGACAGGATTACTTTTGGCCCGGACTACCTCAGAAAGGTTTCATCAATGGTTGAATATCCCTTCATAGAGGTCTGCCGGTTGAAAGACGAACATATGAACCTGCCCGACGAGATAGTCAGCGCAGTAATAAAAAAGATTAATGGTATACCTTTAATGGAAGAAGGAGGTAAACTCCATTCCCGCTACGTTATGATATTTGAAGGCCATGGCGGAAAAGAAATAAGAGAGAACTATCAGAATGTCCTGCATGCCAGGATGGAGGATGCAGTATTTTTTATGAAAAAGGATATGCAGACTGATTTTGCCTCATACACGCCGCATCTTAAAAACATTATGTACAGCCCCCGGTGGGGAAGTGTTTATGACAGAATAGAAAGATTTAAAAGAATCTACGGCGTTTTGCGTTCTTATCTCACTTTGTCAGATGAGGAAGAGAAAAACATACTTCAGATGATTTCTCTTTGCAAGAATGACCTTCCTACACTGATGGTTGCTGAATTTCCTTCTCTGGAGGGACTGATTGGCCGGGTATATGCTGAGAAAAACGGTTATAACAGTGTGGTTTCCTCAGGGATTGAACAGCACTACTGGCCGAGATTCAGTGGTGACAGACTGCCGGAGTTCAGAGAGGCGCGCATAGTTTCTGTAATAGTCCGTCTGGAGACGATATGTGCTTTTCTCATAGAAGACGTTATAAAAATCAAGGGGACGGGAGACCCTTACGGCCTTAAAAAAATTACCAATGGTTTGCTTGAAATCATCTGGAAAGAAAAGATTGAGTTTCCTCTGAAAGATGCTATAAACAAAATAACAGATGTGTTTGGCTCCTGCAGGGATGAGGTTGGCGAAAGGATAACGGGTTTCATTCTACAGAGGGCGGAAAATCTCATTGCCGGGGCCGGGATTACGCCGGGTATCAGGAGGGCTGTTGTATCCGTACACCGGGATAATCTGGTAATGTTAAAAGAAAAAACAGACGCACTGGAAAGATTTTTTGAAAGCGGAAAGGTAGCAAAAAGCATACTTGTTCCTTTCATCCGGGTTGCCAACATACTCAAACAGGCCGAAGATAAGGGAATCAGGCCCCGTGTGTTTGACGAGTCTCTGCTGGCAGAGAAAACAGAAAAAGAACTTTATGAATTTTACAGGTCCGAGGAAGATATTAAAAAACTGCTTGATGAAAAGCAGTATGATAGTTTTCTGAAACACTTAAGTAAATGGAAAGAGATTGTTGACAGATTTTTTGATGACGTTCTTATTATGTGTCCGGATGAAAGACTGCGTGACAACCGTCTGGCGCTTTTGAGAAAAATCAACGAACTTTTTAAACTTTTTGCCGATTTTTCCCTGATTCCAATAGTAGAGGTTGAAGGTTCCGGAGAGGAGATATGATGTCTATAAGAGAGACAGACCCTGAGGTTTACAATATACTGATGAAAGAGCAGGAGAAACAGAGAGACACGATAGGACTTATCCCTTCAGAAAATATCGTGAGTAAGGAGGTTCTGCGTCTTGCAGGCTCAGTTTTCACCAATAAGTACGCAGAAGGCTACCCGGGCAAGAGATACTATGGAGGATGCAGGTTTATTGACGAGATAGAGAATCTTGCAATCAAGAGGGCATGTAAACTGTTTTCTTCCGAACATGCTAACGTACAGCCGCACTCTGGAAGTCAGGCGAATATGGCATGTTACTTTTCAGTACTGAAGCCCGGCGACAAGATACTGGCAATGAACATTCTTGCCGGGGGACACCTGACGCACGGTCTACCTGTGAACTTTTCCGGCACCTATTACAACGCGGTATTTTACGGCGTGGACAGGGATAGCGAGGAAATAGACTACGAAAGGGTCAGAGAGATAGCGCTTAAGGAAAAGCCAAAAATGGTTGTCTGCGGGGCAAGTTCATACTCAAGAATAATAGACTTCAAAAAGTTTTATGACATTGCGAAAGAGGTCGGTGCTTATATGCTTGCGGATATTGCTCATATATCCGGTCTTGTCCTTGCAAATCTGCATCCGTCACCCGTTGGCTGTGCGGATTTTGTATCCTCAACCACGCATAAGACCTTGAGAGGTCCCAGGGGCGGTCTTGTTCTCTGCGGTACGAAGTATCGCAATAAACTTGACAGTTCAATCATCCCCGGCATTCAGGGTGGCCCGCTTATGCATATAATAGCGGCAAAGGCAGTTGCTTTTAAGGAGGCGATGAAACCTGAATTTGCAGACTATCAGAAGCAGATAATAAAAAACTGCAAAAAACTTAGCGGTGAATTTCAAAAAAGAAATTACAGGGTTGTAAGTGGCGGAACAGATAACCACCTGCTGGTGCTGGACCTTAGAAACAAAGGTATAAAGGGGGCTGAGTTTGAAAAAATTCTGGAGAGTGTCGGAATAATAACCAACAAAAATCTCATACCCTTTGACCCCGAGTCCCCGAGGATTACGAGCGGTATAAGACTTGGTACTCCTCTGGTTACAAGTCGGGGGATGAAAGAGAAAGATATGGAAGATATTGCAGGATGGATAGATGATACATTAAGGTATAGAACAGACAGAAATATCTTGAAGGACATTGCAAAAAAAGTGAGGAGGTTCGCAAGTGAGTTCCAAATCTACCCATAAACCCAGACCCGGTTGGGATGAATATTTTATGAGGATAGCAGAACTTGTAAGTACCCGTTCAACCTGTTTGAGAAGACAGGTGGGAGCGGTTCTGGTAAAGGACAAAAGAATACTGGCAACGGGTTATAACGGAGCACCGTCAGGTATAACTCACTGTGAGGTGACGGGTTGTCTGCGTGAAAAACTTAAGGTTCCTTCGGGAGAAAGGCATGAACTGTGCCGTGGATTGCATGCCGAACAGAACGTAATTATACAGGCGGCCTATTACGGTATACCGATTAACGGAAGTGTCCTTTATGTTACCTGCCATCCCTGCAGTATCTGTGCCAAAATGATAATAAACGCCGGCATAAAAGAGGTGGTGATTAAGGAGGGGTATCCGGACGGTATGGCAAAGGACTTTTTCAAGGAAGCAGGAGTGAAGGTCCGTACCTTCTCCCGTACCTCCTCAAAAAAGGGTGAAGAGGACTGAATGGAGAAGCATCAAATACCACCGCTGATAAAAAAGATTCTTACCGTCAGAGGATTTAAGACAGAAGAAGAAATGGGGAAGTTTCTTTATTCCGGCATCTCCAATCTTTCCGAACCGTTTGCCATCCCCGGTATGCTTGAAGGTTGCAACACACTTAAGAAAGCGATTTTAAACAAAGAAAAAATCTTTGTTTACGGTGACGGAGATACTGATGGCATCTGCGGTGTTTATCTTATCCTCAGACTGCTTGAGGCGGTCTCAGCAGAATTTTCATTCCGGTTGATGCATCGTCTGGATGAGGATTATGAAATAGAAGAAGACCTTATAAATACAATAAAAGACGAGGGATATTCTGTTTTAATTTCCGTTGACTGCGGCGTCTCTTCCATAGGAGCCCTTAAAAAAGCCAGAGGAGTTGGTATAAAATGTATTGTTCTGGACCACCACATAGGCAACCCCGCTCTTCTGCCTGAAGGCCACTTTTATATAGACCCCTGCCTGAAAAACGACTGGCCGGAAGGGACTGAGAACCTCAGCGGTGCGGCTATTGCGTTTAAGTTTGTGGAGGGTATGGGATTTATCCTGCCGGGCATAAGAGAAAAATATTTCCATGATTTAATTGAAATTCCCTGTTTATCAATACTTGCAGATTCTATGCCTTTAACGGGGGAAAACAGGATATTTGTCAGGGAAGGACTTCGCAGAATGTCTTTTACCAGAATCAAGGGGCTTGAGCATCTTCTGAGCAGGCAGAATTTAAGGTTGCCTTTAAGCCAGAGAGATATTACTATGAGGGTAACCCCTAAGTTAAATTCTCCGGGCAGGTTGGGGAAGCCGGAATTTTCTCTTAATCTTTTAATGGAAGAAGATTATGCCAGGATTAATGAACTCATGGATGAGATAGAAAAATTAGATAGAATGAGATACCGCATTGTAACAAAAGAAATAAGCAACATAGGTTCTGAGCATACGGGAAACGGATTTGTCATATCAGAAGATATATCACCGGGTATCTGCGGGGTTGTTGCTTCAAGACTGTCGGGTAAGTATAACAGACCCTATCTTGTAGGCAACTCGTCTGATAATCTGGTAAAAGGTTCCATAAGGGCTCCGAAGGGCTACAACCTGTATAAAAAACTTGAGCCTCTCAGCGGGTATATGGAATCTATGGGTGGACATTCCAATGCAATGGGATTTAAATGTTCGGCAGAACACCTCGGCAGAATAAAGAAATTCTGGGAGGATATTGACTGGCAGCCGGAAGAATTTAACGACTATTATGATTGCGAACTGAGTATAGATGAACTTACACCTGAACTGGTAAATGAGATAAATGAATATCTGGAGCCCTACGGTAAAGGTAATCTTCAGCCTGTTTTTTTGTGCAGGGATGTACTTGTTAAAAACATAGTACGGACCAAAAACGAAGAGAGAATATTCTGGGTTATCAGCAGAGATAAAAGGATGTTTGAATCTCTTCTCACAGATAATATGATGAGTTTACCACTGGGTGAAGAAAAGATTGATATCTTATATACCCCATACGTAAGAGAGAACAACGGTCTGTACAGACTTTATCTCAAGATTTACAACTACTTTCCTTTCTCCACACCCTACCCTCTCCCCCTCGGGGCGAGGAATAAAAGGTGAGGAGGATAGCCTTAATCAATGCTCTTCCGCTGCTGCCTGCTTTACGGGTCTTTTTACTTTCCCCGATTTGATACAGTTTGTACAAACATTAATTCTTCTTCTTTCCCCGTCAATCTCCACAAGCATTCTCTGGATATTGGGTTTCCATACCCTTCTTGTTTTAACATTGGAATGGCTCACATTATTCCCTGTTCTGCCTTTTCTCCCGCATATCTCACATACCTTTCCCATCTATTTCTCCTTTTCAATCTGAATGTTTGCCATTGCGAGTGTTTTACACGCGGCTGACATTCTTGTCATTGCGAGTGTTTTACACGCGGCAATCTGATTTATATCTTACCCTCTTTCTTCAGCAGTCCCATAACCCTATTAGCATAACCGTTTTTGGGGTCTATTGTCAAGACCCTGTTCAGATAAGTAACAGCCTCAGGGATGTTATTGTAAAGCGTGAGGTATATGGAAGCGCTTCCACACAGTACATCTATGTCGTAAGGATTAAACCACTCTGCCCACCTGTAATAATATAATGCATTTTGAATATCTCCTTCTCTGAGGTACACCGTTCCCAGGTTTGCGTCGGTTTTGGCAAAATGTGGGAATATGTATTTGTTTATTGTCAGATATACCTTTTTTGCCTCCTGCAGTCTTCCCGCTCCTCCATACGCAAATGCCATTTTATAAAATGCTTCATAGTTATGTGGATTTACCGAACAGACTACCTGATAATTATCTATTGCCTCTCTCATATTGCTGGATTCCCGTGCCCATATGCCTTTTTTAAGATATACCTGAGGCATAATCCTGTAAAATGACGTGAATACACACATAATAAATGCAACTGTCCCCGCGGCATACCAGAAGACCCTTGAGACCTGAAAATCTGTTTCTTTTATTCTGACATAGCCGGCACATAACCCGAGTAAAAACCAGAAATACATTGCTGTTGAGGGATTTCTGAGGTTTGTTGAAAAAACGTTGTCAACAAGCACTGCGACTATCCCTGCTATGCATCCTTTGATAAAAATATCTTCCCATTTCTCTCCTTCTGTTTTTCCTCCTACCTTCCTGTCATTCCCTTTCCCCTGTCCCTTGTCATTGCGAGTATTCCCTCTTGTCATTGCGAGGTCTCCCCCTCTTGTCATTGCGAGGTTTCCCCCTCTTGTCATTGCGAGGAGCGAAGCGACGAAGCAATCTCTCTTTTTT
>CAYORP010000071.1:0-17275 GCA_964406415.1 uncultured bacterium | reverse complement strand
CTTTGCATAAGATAGAGCGGTTGTTCCCCCTCCTTTTCTGTCTTTATCCTCCCGATTTCATCTTCTACAGTAAAACTGCCTTCCTTTAATTCCGTTATCTCTCCGCTCAGTCCCGGAGGAACCATTATTTTGTGGAGCAGTAGCGGCGTCTCCTGCACCTCTCCGATAACATCTCCTCCCTCAACGCTGACTCCTTTTTTAACAACAGGCTTGAACTCCCATTTTTTACCCCGGTCAAGAGCAGGCATCTGTATGCCCCGCTGGATGAAATCACCTTTCTCCTCCAGTCTGGACAGAGGTCTTTGTATACCGTCAAATATGTTTGAAAGAAGTCCTGGCCCCAGTTCAACGACGAGGGGTTCCCCTGTTCCAAAAACAGGGTCTCCAACCTTAAGACCTTCAGTTTCCTCGTATACCTGAATGGATGCTGTTTCTCCGTCCAGACGTATTATCTCGCCCACCAGTTTTTCTTCTCCCACCCGGACAACATCATACATCTTGGAAGTCTTCATTCCTTCAGCCAGTACCAGAGGGCCGCTTACCTTTACTATCCTGCCTTTATCCATTTTCCTTCATCCCTGTTGCCTTCCTTATCAACTCCTCTACAATATGATATCCTTTCCCCTCTTTAGATTTCAAACTCGGTATCACAAGTAGTTTTTTATCCATCAGGTATCTCTGAAACCTCTCTCTGTCAAAAACCTCCTCTGTGATAAAAATCGTTGCATAGTCAGACAGTTTAAGGTTCCTTATAACCTTCTCCGCCTCTTCCACAGTATGCACACCAAAAATATCCGTACCGAAGACCTTAAAAAACTCCACGCTCGTCGCATCCCCTATAAATCCTATCTTCTTCTCTTCCATAATCTTCTTATCCAGTCACTTATTGCAAAAAAGTACTATACAATTTACAATAAAATAGCAAAAAATACAAGAAAGTAAAGAGGAAGATAACCTGCTCTTGCAGATTTGTCCGTCAAAAAGGTTGTATAAATTGTCAATAACCGAAGACAAAGGAGGAACATGCTCTGCAGTCTTGTAGATTCTCTTGTATGGGTTTATCCGGATTCTGTAATCGGGAAGCAACCCTGCCTTCATTATAACGCAGATGTGGCTCGTGGCTCAACTGTGTCCGTTAACATTCTGATTAACGGGATAAAAGAAGGCTCTCATATCAAGTTCACCTTAACTCCCGGCATAGAAGGAGCGCCGCAGTTTTTCCGGCTGGTAGATGTACCGGTAGAGAAGAATACAGGACCTGTCGGTTTCACGGAAAAGGAAGGGGAAATCAACAGGTTTATAACAAGGCGTGCTCCTTTCCGTGTCTATGACGTTATGCAGCCTGTTGGGACCTCTTTCAAAGCCAGAGCCTCCACAGAGGTTGTTCGTGTGCATATCCCTGTTTTAAAAGATGCAGAGGCAGGAAAATATGAACATATTATTACCGTTACCTGCGGGAAAGAGAAATATGAACTGAAACTATCCTTTACCGTGTATGGAGTTCTTATCCCTCCGGTCGGGCCCCGCAGCTGGCCGGTTACAAACTGGTTCAGTTACGAAAACATGGCTGTGCACCACGGGCTCAGATTGTGGAGCGAAGCCCACTGGGCTATGATTCAACGCTATGCAGACCTCATGGTAAGAAACAGACAAAATACGTTTCACTTTTCGTTCAAAGACGTATTCACCAAAGGAAAGACCGGTTTAACTCTCAACAGAAGCCGTCTGAGGCGTATTGTAAAGACATTCACACGTGCAGGGATGTACTATATTGAAGGCGGTCACTTCGGCAAACGTTCAACGGACGAATGGCAATGTCCGACCTTCAGCATCTTGCTGACAGAACATCCTGCCACTTCAGCGGAAGGCAACGCCGACATCTGTGGTGCTGCACGTCAACTTATGGATGAGATTGACCGCAATAAATGGAGAGGTAGATACCTGCAGCATATAGCAGATGAACCCATAGGGGAGAACGCAACAGATTACCGCATTTTCGTCGGGATAGTACGAAAGTATATGCCGGGTATCCCCATCATTGACGCCACAATGGATAAATCTCTTGCCGGTTCTCTGGATATCTGGTGCCCCCAGGCCCAACACTACCAGAATGACAGGCAATTTTTTGAATCTATGCGGTCACTCGGTGACAGAATCTGGTTTTATACCTGCTGTTTTCCCGGAGGCCCCTGGCTTAACAGGTTGCTTGATATGGAACTTCTACGTCCTGCGTTGCTGGGATGGGGAGCGTCTCTTTTCAATCTGGACGGTTTTCTGCACTGGGGTTTGAATCAGTACCAGAAAAATCAAAACCCTTTTGAAATGAGCGTTATTCCAAACTGGGGAGGCGGTTCCGATTGCCTTCCCCCGGGGGACACGCATGTTGTCTATCCCGGCAATGGCAAGCCCTGGTCAAGTGTTAGATTTGAGTCCCAGCGGGAGGGCATTGAAGATATGGAACTCCTCAGACTCCTGCAGGAGAAGAGACCTGAGAAAAAATCAAGGATTGTGCAATCAGTCATCAGGGGATTTGATGACTATACAAAAGAAGTGAACATATTCAGGAATGCACGCAGAAGACTGCTGCAAAGCGTCTCAAAAATCTGTTAAATGGAGATACTGACTGGCATAGATATCGTTGACACTGAAAGATTTGAACAGACCCTCGGGAGATATAGAGAGAGGTTTGCCAGAAGAGTGTTTACAGAGAAGGAGATGGCAACCGTACCCAACAAAAAAAGGAAATCATTCTATCTTGCCGTATCCTTTTCTTTTAAAGAGGCCATCTGGAAATCTCTGCCGGAAGAGATACAGAAGAATTGCTATTTCAGGGATATAGAAATACTCTGGCACGGGAGAAAACCTTCTGTTATCCTGAAGGGAAAAACAAGTCCCCCCGACCTCACTATACATTTTTACACTACCGGGAAGTATGCTGTCACAACCGCCGTTTTCATCTACCCCTGAAAAAATAATGTAAGGTTGGGGGCTATACTGTATAATTTATAGAGGGATTATTCACCCCACCTGAGAAAAAAAGGTGCAAGGAGAACCTACAATGAAAAAAGTTTACGTCATAGGCGACAGTATCTCAATACATTACGGTCCATATCTTGAGAAATATCTGAAGGGGTTTATGTTATATTCCCGCAAAGAAGGAGTAGAACAATCGCTTCAAAACCTTGATATCCCCCAGGGTACCAACGGCGGAGACTCTTCAAACGTTCTTGCGTTTCTGGAGCATAAACTGAGGTCCGGAGGTATTGATGCGGACATACTGCTTGTAAACTGTGGACTGCATGACATAAAAACTGACCCGAACACAGGCAAAAAACAGGTCACCCTTGAGAAATACAGGGAAAACCTTGAGAAAATCCTTGACGTCGTAAAAAAATTAAACCTCCTGCAGGTATGGATACGCACAACCCCATGCGACGAAAAGGTCCATAACCAGAGAGAAGATATGAAGTTCCACCGGTTCTCTGCGGATTGCAGGCAGTATAATGCTACGGCTGACAGTATCATGTGTGCACGCAATGTACCGGTTATAGACCTTTATACGTTTACCCTGAATCTGGGAGATAACCTTTACTGCGACCATGTACACTTTTATGAGCATATCCGCGAAAAACAGGCCGCATTCATCGCCGGATGGCTTGTATCCTGTATATGATAAGTACAGTCAGTTCAGGTGTAAAAAGTGATAAACAGTTCCTCACTGCCGGGGATGATGTAAGACTTAAAAATTCGTTAAAAGAGGGGGGTAATAAGTGGATAAAAACTATCAGGTAGTGTTTGTTAAACCAAAAGAGGTTGTATTGAAAGAAATTAGGGTGCCATTACCAAAAAGAGGAGAGGTATTGATAGAAACTGTAGTTACACAGGTCAGTACAGGAACAGAACTGACCATTTTGAACGGTGAATTTCCTGAGGGTTCATACTGGGCACGTTATGCTAAATACCCTTTCAGTGCCGGTTATTCCAATGTTGGCAAAATAATAGAGGTTGGCAAAGGAGTGGACAAAAAACTGACAGGCAAGACAGTTGCCACAGAAAGCCCGCATGCCCGTTATGTAAACTGTGACTGCAAAAAATTGAATATAGTTCCGGACGATATCCCTCCCGAAGATGCATCTTTTTCCACTATAGCAGAAATAGCAATGAATGGAGTAAGGCTGGCTAAGATTGAACCGGGGGAAAAAATTGCAGTTTTCGGTCTGGGGCTGCTCGGACAACTTGCAGTCCAGTTTTGCAAATTTTGCGGTGGATGGCCTGTTGTTGGAATTGACCCTTCTTCTTTCAGGAGGAAACTTGCCTTAAAAAGTGGAGCCCATTATTCTCTTAATCCAAAGGATAAAGATTTTACAGAAAGGATGAAGGAAATAAGTAAGGGGAAAATGTTTGACGTTGTTTTTGAGGTTACAGGGAATCCCAAGATTATACCTGGAGAACTTGAATTCTTACGTGAGAGAGGCAGACAAATCATTCTGAGCAGTCCCCGGGGACCATCAACGCTGGACTTCCATGACCTTGTAAATGCTCCAAGCAGGGTAATTATAGGTGCTCATAACGAATCACATCCCGAAGTATCTACAACTTATAATCAGTGGACAAAAGCGCGAGATGTTGAGTTTTTCTTTGACCTCCTTGCCGCCGGCGAGATAAAGGTTTCTCACCTTATAACCCACAAATATAAGTGGGATAAGGCTAAAGATGCTTATGAAATGCTTCTTAAAGACAGAACAAAAAGCCTCGGCGTTATACTCCATTGGAGTAATTAATTGAGAATAAAGAAAAACGGCGCTCAGACGCATCTTTACTCTAAAGGTTCATAATTATTGGCGGGTAAAAAAGGCGGGTTCAATCCTTTTGACGCCAAGACTGTCAAAATCCCTGTCGTAAGAAACAACCTGAAGTTTTCCCGTCCTTATCTCTTTTATGGAACTGATGAGGCAGTCTATGAATTTGACTTTTTTATTGTCAGCATAAATGTCAACAGCATATTCCGCATTGAAATCATCAGTTATGCCGAGATTTTTAAGATGGATAATGCCCTTCAGAGCTTCCGCCACCTCTCCTCTTGGGAAAGAATAGTAACTGCCCAGCGTCCAGTTTATTTCAGCAAGGACAAGAGAAGAGGTATAGCCGGACAGTTTTTTGGATTTTACTTTTTCCAGAAGATTACGGCAGTCATTAAAAACTTTTTTATCGGTCTCTGCAATAAGCACCCTGAGGAATATATTCGTATCAATGAAGATATCCAATTTTATTCCCTCTCATAAGATGCCTCAAATTTTTCTCTTGCCTTCAGAACATCCGCCGGTTTTTTAATCCTGAACCTGCCTGCCATATCCAATATGTCCTTTTGAGGCATTATCCTGACTGTCTTTTCTTTTTCATTCAGGTCCAGCGTGACCTGCGAGGGTATTTTTATGTCAAGATTTTCCCTTATCTCTTTCGGTATCGTCATCTGTCCTTTTTTAGTAATGGTAGTTGAATATTTCATTATTACCTTCACCTCTATACTTACCTTTATTATAATACTTACTTATGATTTTGTCAATACTTCGCATTGTGTCATAATAAATCTATAAGAAATGGAAGCGTTGTGCCGCTTTCAATTTGTGCATAGAGCAAAGCGGCAAGGACGAAACGAGGAGACGTATTATAAGATACGTTGACGAAGTTGAGGACACAGCCAATGCAGCTATCTGCGCAAAGTGGAAGCGGAGGCGTAGGTGTCAAAGGCAATGCGTAGTTCTTCATTTGTTGGGATGACGTACACCTTTATCTTTGACTCTGGAGCGTTTATTTCCCCCTCGTTTGAGAAGTTTTTGTAGTTTTTATCTCTGTCAAGTATTATACCAAATCCTTCCATACCGGACAGGGCTTTCTCTCGCACCTCGGGGGTCTTCTCTCCGGCTCCGGCGGTGAAGACAATCGCATCTGTCCTGCCCAATACCGCCATATACGCACCAACATATTTCCTAATCCTGTAACTATAGACATCTATGGAAAGTGCAACCCTTCTTTTGTCCACATTTTCAAGAAGGTTACGGAAATCATTGGATACTCCGGATAGTCCAAGCAGTCCACTCTTTTTGTTCAGAAGGTCATTGACCTCCTGGCTGCTCAGTCCGAGACTTTCTATAAGATGGAAGATGATACCCGGGTCTATATCGCCTGACCTCGTCCCCATCATCAGGCCCTCAAGAGGGGTGAGCCCCATACTGGTATCTACAGAATGTCCGTTTTTTACCGCGGTTATACTGCATCCGTTGCCGAGGTGGCAGGTAATTACATTTACCTCATACTTGCCTTTGCCCATCAACTCTGCTGCCCGGCGGGCAACATACCTGTGGGAGGTGCCGTGGAACCCGTATCTTCTGATCCGGTATTTCTCATAGAACTCGTAGGGTATGGGATAAAGGTATGCAACCTCAGGGATGGTCGTGTGGAAAGCCGTGTCAAAAGAGGCTACCTGCAGACTGTCAGGAAAATATTTCATTGATGCCTTGATACCTGACAGGTTGTGGGGATTGTGCAGGGGAGCCAGTGAGACATAATCCTCTATCTTTTGAATTATTTCATCATTTAACTGTACGCTTTTGTCAAAACCTTCACCGCCGTGAACAACCCTGTGTCCGACGCCTGCTATATCCCTGACGTCTTCCACAATGCCGATTTTACTGTCAACCAGTGTTTTTGCGATAACCTGCAGACTTTCCGTATGGTTTTTCACCTGTATAGGTTTCTTCTTACAGACCTCTTTTTCTCCTCTGCTATAGGAAAAAAGCGATTCCTCCTCACCTATCTTCTCTACAATACCCTCGGCAAGAAGTTTCTCCTCAGGCATCTCAAATATCTTGAACTTAACCGAGGAACTACCGCAGTTTATCACCAGTATTTTCATTTATTGTTTTGAGATTGCGCAGCCTGTTCCGAGCAAAGCGAGAAATCTCCGAGTTTGCTTCGGCTTTGCCTCGCAACCGCTTTGCCCCTCGCAATGACAACCCATTACGATGTTATGCTTTATTTTCCAGGTGTTTCTGTATGAACTCCACTGCCTTGCCGACTGTCTTGACCTTCAGAGCCGCATCTTCTTCCATTTCAATATCAAATTCGTCTTCAAATGCGGCAACCAGTTCCAGGCTCTGCACGCTTTCAGCTCCAATGTCCTCAACAAAACGACTTTCTGAGGTTATTCCGGATGCTTCAACGCCGAGAACCTCCGCCGTTACCTTTTTCACCCTGTTCTCAATCTCTGTTCTCTCCATTCTCCCCCCCCTTAAGTAATCTCCCACAAAATGGTACAGGCAATTTCTGGAAGCCGGGGTGTTGAGGGAAGCAGTCCGGAGCACAATTAGCGGAAGGACAGCCTCAAACACTTAGTTTTGTCTGTCCTGAAGCGTCGTGCCCGGACTATCTTACCTCATAAACCAGACTTCTCCTCAGCAATGTAGCGGCGGAAGAAGATTTCCTGTATCATTTACCTCTGTCCTGCAGAGTCAGATTCAAACTGGCTTTTTTAATCAGCCATGTCAATTATTTACTGAGTTTGCGGCTCTTTCTTATGCTCTCCTTCCGCTCTCCCGCTGTCATCTCATATACAACCCTTATTGCCTCCTCCTCTTCCCCTGCCATCTCTCTCTTTCTTCTTCCCATAACGGTCTTTGCGGTATTGAGCATCATCTCCAGGCCATATCCCTTCATAAACTTGTTATTGACATACCAGGTAAATGACGGGAAATATTTTGGAAGCATCCCCGCTGCAGTTATATTACACATTAAACCTGCAACAGTTCCTGTATTGAGCAGTGCACCGATACCGGTCTTCGTGTGGTCGCCTATGAAGGAACCCACCTTAAGACTGCCCGTGTCCGTAGAAACCCCGTTCAGGTATACACTTACATTACTGTAGTCGTTCTTCAGGTCGCTGTTGATGGTTAATCCGCCGAGATTGACAAACTCACCGATATAACTGTGCCCTATAAAACCATCATGATACTTGTTCGAATAGGAATAAAAAATAGACTCTTCAACCTCACCGCCAACCCTGCATACATCTCCAAAACTGTTTCCTTCCCTTATGTTGGCGCCCGGCATAATCTGTGTATTCTTACCCACATAGCATGGCCCTTCAATCCTTGCGGAAGGGAAAACCTCAGCCCCTTCGTCTATGTATACGGGACCTCCGGACGTGTCAAGAACAACAAAGGGATGAATCTTTGCTCCTTCTGCAATGTATATAGAGTCTTCATCACCTACAACTGCCGCCATTGAATGAAATGTTCCTTCTACGCCTTTTTTCCCGAACCCCGTAAAATCCTGTTTGAGTTCCCAGGGATTCCAGTTTATAAGGTCCCACGGATAGTTTACGCATTTCAGGTCTTTTTCTTCGCAGGGTATCTTCTCTCTGACATCCTGAAGGAATTTTTCAAGGCTGCCGTTCCAGAACCTTGACGCAGTCTCTTTTTTGACCAGTCCGTATATAACGTTGTCTCCACTCCTTACGGTTTTTTCTTCCGTCAAAGATATCTTCTCCGGGCCTGAAGCCAACCACCTTCCATTAACGAGAAGCAGGTCGTCGTTGAAAAAAGAACTGTCATTTACCGGCAGACCGTATCTTTTCTCTGCAAGGTTTTTCATATAGTCCCTTACCCAGAAACCTCTGTCTCCCTGCGGCAGTACAGGTAAAATTTTATCCAGCAGTGAACCGAATCCACATCGGAGTTCAAAAACACACTTGATGAAGCACATCGGCGTAAGATTTCTCCACTTTTCGTCTTCATAAATAAGTATCTTCATTTCTCTCCTTCTTCAGATAGTAAAATTAGACAGGAAACTTCTGGAAGCCGCATTAATGGAGGGACAGTTCCACTGTAAACAGGGACAAAACTTGGGTTTGGGAAAGAGGGAAAGCCAGCCCTTTAGAGGCTGGAAGGGGCATCGCCGCCCCGAGTCTATATCTTATAGATTCCCCTTAGCCAAACACTTTAGTTCTGTCTGTCCCGCAATGCAGAGGCGAAAGAAGATTTCCTGTTATTATTTGTCAATTTACTCAGGTTAAACAACTGATGATGGCTGCTATTCCAACTATATCTTCAACCTTTGCCCCCCTTGAAAGGTCGCTCACCGGCTTTGCAAAACCCTGCAGTAACGGTCCAAACGCTCCTGCTCCGGCAAGATACTGGGTCAGTTTATATGCAATGTTGCCTGAATTCAGGTCGGGGAATATCAAAACATTTGCCTGCCCGGCAACATCGGAAGGCTCCTTAATCTTCTTTTTAGCCACTGCCTCAACAAGTGCCGTATCCACCTGAAACTCTCCGTCAAGCAGAACTGTTCCCTTCGCCATCTCTTTCGCCTCACTGACCGCCTTCTGCACCTTCTCTACAAGTGGGTGAGAGGCAGAACCCTTGCTGGAAAAAGATAGAAATGCCACCTTTGGCTGATGTCCCATAATCTTTGCGTAACTGCCAGCAGTGGTAATACCTATTTCGGCCAGTTGTTTAGAATCAGGGTCTATGTTCACCGCACAATCCGCATAAAAAAGGATTTTTCCATCGGGCAGGGACATTATGAAAAAACTGGAAGGGGTAGAAATCCCCTCTCTATAACCGACAGTGAGTGCTGATGCCTGTATAACACTTGCAGTGGTATTGACGGCCCCGGCTATCATAACATCCACCATACCGGACTTCAGCATCATTCCGCCAAAGATAAGGTCTTTTTTAAGAAGTCTTTCTGCTACACCGGTTCTGACCTTTCTGTTTTCGCAGTACAGATTTACAAGACGCGGCAATTCCGGAGAAGAAACAGGTTCAACAATTTCACACAGTGAACAGTCAATCTTTCGTTCAGCCGCAACGGACAACACATCCTCTTTTTTACCCAGAAGTACAGGTTTTGCAATACCCTCCCTGCTTATTTTTTCGGCGGACCTTTGTACCCGCTCATCCATACCCTCGGGGAATACAATCTTTTTGTTCAGCCCCTTTGCCTTATCTATAAAACTACCTATCAAGTCCATTTCATCCTCACTTACCTTAAAAGAGATTGATGCCTACCTGTTTCTCGGCATCTGAAGCAAACTTGTAAAAAGCAATCCTGTTGAGGGAGTCGGCTGCGTCTTCATCCAGAAACGCTGTTACTCTGGGATGTAACTGCAGAGCAGAAGCGGTAACCATGCTTGTTACAGGACCCTCAATTGCACTGGCAACAACCCCTGCCTTTTTCTCCCCTGTCGCAAGGAATATAATCTCTTTAGATTCAAGGATTGTACCAATGCCCATTGACAGTGCAAACTTAGGTACATCTGCCTCACTATCAAAAAATCTTGAGTTATCCTCAATGGTTTTTTCATCAAGAGCAACAAGACGAGTGCGGGACGTGAGAGGAGACCCTGGTTCATTGAAAGCGATATGACCGTCTCCTCCTATACCCAGTACCTGCAGGTCTATTCCACCAGACTGTTTTATAAGTTCCTCATATTTTTTACAGTACTGCTCCACCTCAGATGCCTCAACGCTTCCATCAGGAACGTACGTATTTTCCGGTTTTATGTTCAGCCCTTTGAAAAGGTTCTCCTTCATAAAGTATCTGTAACTCTGAGGATGTTCAGGGGACAGTCCGTAATACTCATCAAGATTGAAGGTCTTTACCCTTGAAAAATCCAGCCCTTCCTCTTTGTGCATTCTTATAAGTTCTTTGTAAAGGCCTATGGGGGTACTTCCGGTGGCAAGTCCAAGCACGCAGTCAGGTTTTTCAATCACAAGTTTCTGGATAATCCGCGCTGCCTCTGTTGATATCTTTTTGTAATCCTTAACTATCAATACTCTCATCGCTCTCCTCCTGTTTTTGTTCTGCGTCCTGCTCTTTTGTATCCTGTGTGTCCATATGCTCCTCCATCTGTTTCAACCCGAGAGAAATCCTTTTGTTTTCGGCATCTATTTCAAGCACCTTCACGTCTATTTTCTGCCCTTTTCTCAATACCTCTGAAGGGTGCTTTATTGACTCATTGGAAATGTTGGAGATATGCAACAATCCGTCTATGCCCGATTCTATCTCCACAAAAGCACCGAAATCCGTAATGTTATATACCTTCCCATTGACAATACTGCCTACAGGATATTTTTCAACTATCTCAGGCCATGGATTTGGTTCAAGTTCCCTTAAACTGAAAGAAATCTTCTGTTCGTCTTTTTTTATATCTATTACCTGCACCGTGACAGTATCTCCCATGGCAACAATTTCTGACGGACGCTTTATCCTTCCTGTCCAGGAAAGTTCAGAGATATGAAGAAGGCCTTCTATCCCCTCTTCAATCTTAATAAACGCCCCGTAGTCTGTAATATTCACTACCTTCCCTTCAACAGTAGACCCTACAGGATATTTACCCTCAACATTCTCCCATGGATTTGGTGTCTTTTGCTTCAGTCCGAAAGAGACCGTTTGCTTGTCTACATCCATATCCAGAATAACCAATTCTATCTTCTGCCCTATGCTCAAAATCTGTGAGGGGTGGCTTACCTTTCCCCAACTCATATCATTTATATGGAGCAGTCCTACAATCCCATAATCCAGTTCTATGAATGCCCCGTAGTCCACTATATTTTTAACCACTCCTGTCACAAGTTGGTTTTTCTGCATATTGGCAAGAGAATCTAATCTGTTCACCGCTTTTTCTTCCTCAAGGAACTTCCGTCTGGAAACGACAACATTCCTTCTCGCAGTATCCAGACTTATTATTTTAAACTGTGACTTTTTCCCTACAAGCGATGAGGGATTTGTCAGTGGAGAAGTATCTGCCTGTGAAGAAGGTAAGAAAGCGATAACCCCTATATCCACCCTGAATCCACCTTTGACGTTTCTGAAGATAAATCCTTCTGCAACCCCATCCTCTTCATAACATTTTTCAATCTTTTCCCAGTTGAGCGCCACGTCAGCCTTTTCCTTGGAAAGAGGAATCAGACCATGTACATTCGGGTCAAGAGATTCAACAACAACATCTACCTCCTCACCAGGTATAATCTCGTTTACATCCCTCTTAAATTCCTCTCTCAGTGCAACACCTTCAGACTTATAGTCTATGTCCACTATAACCTCGTCACCAACAACCCTCACTATTCTCCCTTTAATCAAAGAGCCGGGTTTGAAACCTGCTATTTTTTCCTCAAGAAGTTTTCCTACATCTTCTCTACCCATTATACTGTACCTCCCCATATCCTTTTTTTCTCATATATTCTTTTACAGCAGTGATAAAACCCTCCGGGGTTGATGTCCCGGAGAGTAATCCTACAGAATGGACGTCCGTTAAAGAAACCTTTTTCAGTTCATCCATACTTTCAATATGTAATGCTTTTTTGTTAAACCGTAAACAGTTCTTGTATAACTTGGTCGTGTTTGAACTTGTTTTACCACCCAGAACAAGAACCATATCAACAAGTCTGCTTATCTCCCCGGATTCGTCCTGCCTCTCGCCGGTAATCCCGCATATAGTATTGTATACTACTGTCGTTTCAAAATTCGTACCGTTGATAACACCCTGTACAGTTCTGAAGTAACTTCTGAATGAAAGGGTTGTCTGTCCTATGACTGCCGCTCTCGGAGACTGACTGTTAAAAACAAAGGGGGCGTCTGCATTCAAAACGCGAACATTACTCCCGTATTCTTTGAGAGCCACCACCTCCGGATGATTTTCATCCCCTATTATTATAATTAAATATTCTTCCCTGTCCAATTTTTTTATCAATGAGTGTATTTTTTTTAAAAAAGGACAGGTTGCATCGTAAATATCCACCCCTTTGTTTTTCAATCTTTCAATGGTATGCTCACCGAGTCCGTGGGACCTCACTATGAAAGGACTTTTTGGCACTCCCTTCTCACTATCAACGACCTTAAGTCCTTTTGATTTCAGGCTATTCATCACAACAGGATTGTGAACTATATCTCCTATACTATAAAGAAACCGGTGTTGTTTCAGAATCTCCTCTGCCATCTGAACGGTTTTTCGTACCCCGTAACAAAACCCTATGTTTTTAGCGACAACCAGTTTTTTCATCAGTTCCCTTTTCCCTTTTTCTCTTGAGGAGAATGGCGGGAACGAGAAGGTCTGAGTTTTTGTATTGCCCTCACCACTTCCTGCGCAATAGAATAGTAGTCCTTCCCTTCTGCCTCTATTTTTTCTCCGATGATTACCTTAATCTTAACAGGTCTTATAAACCTTGAATCCACAGGCAGGGCTCTCCCGGGCCCGTCCATCCAGACAGGAATAATGGGAGCCCCGCTTTTATAGTGGAGAAATCCTATACCCTGTTTTGGGGGAGACATCCTCTGTTGTTTATTCCTGCTTCTTGTGCCTTCAGGAAAGATAACGAGCCAGTTTTTCTCTTTAAGAACCTTAACACCCTGCCGTAAGGTCATTGAAGACATAATATCCCTGTCTATAGGAATTGCCCCGAGATTTCTGACCAGAAATGAGAGAAAAGGGATGTTAAACAGGTCCGCCTTTGCAAAATACTTCAGTCTGCGCGGAAAAGCAAGCCCGAGCACCGGCGGGTCAAGATAACTCTGGTGGTTGGGCGCGATGATACAGATATCTCCAATACCTTCAAGGTTTCCCAACCCCCGCACCTCCAGATGAAACAGGAACTTGAAGAGTAGCCATCCCAGAAACCTTGCGTAAAAATATATCAAAGTCTCCATAATCTGTATTTAACTATTGTTTATCTGTCCAGAACGTCTTCAAGAAAGGTTATAGCCGCAACCGCTGTCCTTAATACGGAAACATTTTTTCTGTTGGGGACAAGACCGTCTTTTTTTACCATCCTGATATACTCCCCTTTACTGAGAGACGTCTCAGAGGCATCAAAAGCATCCACATCCTCAAGAAAAATGTATGTACCGTCATCCTTCTTATACGTACCTATGTAAACCCATTTCGTCTGGGTATCCAGAACCACAATCCTGCCTTTCATATTTCCTTAATCTTACTGTAAAATCTACTTTTTGACAAACTACGGCGGTTGATAATATACTTTCTGCATGCACTTCTTAAAATTAACAGGGGCGGGAAACGACTTTATTGCCACAGACAACAGGAAACTGGAAATTCTCAAAAGGAAGCAGGCTGCGGTACGTCTGTGCGAAAGGAAGTTTGGTATAGGTGCGGACGGCTTACTGCTGCTTGAAAAATCTGCTCAGGCGGACTTCAGGATGCGCATTTTTAACCCTGATGGCAGCGAAGCCGAGATGTGCGGCAACGGTTTAAGATGCATACTACGTTTTGCCGTTGAGACCAACATCGTCAGGAAAAGACTCATACGGGTTGAAACAATGGCAGGGGTACTTGAGGGGCAGGTATCAGGGAAAACCGTAAAGGCACAGTTGAACATAACGGGCAAGCCGCGTCTTGACATGAAGATTCCGCTCGGCAGAACCAGCATTACAGGACACTTTCTCAATACAGGCGTGCCTCATACGGCCATACTGACTGATGATATAAACAAGGTCAACCTTCAGGTTATTGGGTCTGCTATACGATATCACAAAATATTTGAGCCGAAAGGAACCAACGTAGACTGGATAGAAACCGTTGATAAACACCACATCAAGATTAGAACGTACGAAAGAGGGGTTGAGGGAGAAACGCTGTCCTGCGGAACGGGCAGCGTTGCAGGTGCCATAATAAGTTTTCTTCTGGGCAGAACATCTCCACCTGTAAAGGTACTCGCCCGTTCAGGAGAAACGCTGACCGTAGATTTCAATCCCTCTCTTGAGAGAATCTACCTTGAGGGTAAAATTGCCGTTCTTTTCAAAGGTCAGTGGCTCGGTAGATAATGTGGTATACAAAAAAAATTTTTCTCTCCTTGGCAGGACTGGTCGCCGGCATTTCTCTGCTGTATAAAAACTGCCCGATACTGCTCCTTTCTGCTATCATTCTCTTTTCTTTTTTGTTATCACTGGAGAACAAAAGAACCTGGATTTTCACGGTTTTTATGATGGCCGGGATGTTTACAGCATATATACACATACGCATCCCTGCAAACGACATAACAAAAATTTCTTCACCGCTGCGATATCCACTTTCCATTCACACTCCTCTCTCTCCGAGGGGGAGAGGGACAAAAAACTGGGAGGCCATTTTTCAGGAAGCGAAAGGGGAAATACTTTCGGTAAAACCGGGAACATTTTCAACATCTTATGTTGTCAGAATAAACAATGTACTTACAGAAAATGGGGAAATCCTGAAAACCTCTGGAAAGATACTGCTCAAAACAAAACACAATCAACATTCTTCACTCATTCCGGGAACACCCCTTGTAATGCAGGACCTGTCACTGATAAGAATCCAGCCACCCAAAAATCCCTGTGCCTTTGACTACAACATCTTTATGCAGAGAAGAGGGGTATATATGGAAGGCCATGCGGAGAAACTGCTGGCGATTCCACGTAAAACCTGCTCATTATCTCTTCTTCTACACAAAACGAGGGATATACTTGCAAGAAGGATTGAAAAAAATCTTGTGTATTTCCCTGAAGAGAAAGAACTGGTTGAAACAATCACGCTGGGCAAAGAAAAAATCCCTGATTTTCTACGAGAAGCAGGGATAAGAAGCGGTACATACCACCTTCTGGTCATATCCGGTCTGCATATTGCCTTCATTCTCATCTTCTTAAAAATACTCCTCATCCCTTTTGCACAGGTCAACAACAAACACCCCAAGTTTTTCCCCTTTTTATCCCTGTTGTTTATGTGGGCCTATGCGGGAATAACCGGATTCAGAATCCCTGTTGTCAGGGCAGTGCTGATGCTCTCGTTTTTTAATGCAGGAGAGATTCTGGAGCGGGACATAGACGGGATGGATTCAATAACGACCGCCGCTGTGTTAATGCTTCTCGCCAATCCCTACAACCTTTTTGACGCATCTTTCCAACTCTCGTTCATTGCAACCGCAGGTATCATACTCTTCTGCAGGAGGTTCTCTCTATTGAAAAAGAATTACCTGCAAGGGCTGGTACTGAGTAGTCTTGCGGCACAACTTGCTGTCTTTCCCTTGCTTCTACACCACTTCGGAGTTTTTTACCCGGCAGGACTGCTGAACAACATCCTATTTCTGCCATTTACCGGATTGCTGGTTATTGTTTCACTACTGTCTTTCATTCTCCCGTTTCTCTTTGAACCCCTGAGACACCTGCTGACTCTCTTCCTAAGAGGCATCACAGTTTCCTCTCAGTACACCCCTTTTGTGATAAAATCTCCAGCCTCTCTGTGGTTAATTCTGTTTTTCTGGGGGGCTTCTTTTCTCGCCTTTTACGCACCGCGAAAGAAACCCACAACCGTTTTTCTTACCGCAGTTACATCCCTTTCAGTACTGTTGAGCATTGCCCTGCCTTACACACGGCAGATACAACAGGACAGGATGTATCTCCTTTCTTTCAGCAAACCATCTGCTCTGTTTGTTACAGAGAACAACCAATCCATTGTTTTCCTTGCAGACCACTACAGAAGACCGGAAATCAAAAACACCCTCTACCCGCTCCTGCGGAAAGAAAGGATAAAAACAACTGCAGGACTGTTTTACACAACCCTGACCTACAATCATAACGGAACGCTGAAGGCACTGCAGAAAACGACAGAGATACAAAAGGTATATGAACATCCCGGTGTCAGGAATACCTTTAGTTTCCCCTATGACAACATCTATTTTTACAGAAGTTTTCCCGACTTGTTTCAATTCATACAGGATAACGGGGAAGTTGTTGTCAATGGACTTTCTGTAGAGGTGCTCGGAGAAGAAAAAGGGATGCTCTCTTATGTCCTGAAGAAAGGGAAGACAAGCATCCTTCTTGCCCCTTATCTCGGCGAGCAAGTCTCGGCAAAAATCAGAGATAGAAGATTTTCTGTCGCCTGCATTCACAACATCGGGACAAAGGCAAAGACAAGAAAAAACCTTGAAACCCTGGACTATCTTTACCTCATCCTGCCTCAAGGCTACAAGAAATTCGCAAATCTGCCGCACCCGCGGATAAAAACCTTTTACTTGAAGGACGGGGCTGTTAAAATAAATTTTTCACTCTACCCCTTTCTTATCTCCCATTTTTATGAATAGCCTGCCCTTAAGAATTGTCAGCAACTTGATTTTTCTGCAGTTTTGGTTCATAATCCTACTTATCTGATTGACGTTGATACTCCTTAATGGTATAATAATTACCCTATAAAATTCACGGGGCGGTAGTTCAGCGGCCTAGAATGCCAGACTGTCGATCTGGA